>WQSR01000033.1 GCA_009787785.1 Defluviitaleaceae bacterium | reverse complement strand
AAACCCCGGGGGCTTTGCCCCCGCACCCCCAGAAACTTTTGAAAAAGTTTCATCAAAACTTTAACGGAAACCGCGCATTTGCGCGGTTTCCATGAATGGGGGCCCGTAGGGCGAAGCCCCCGAGGTTTGTCTTCAGCCTGTGCCGCCCGTTTGGGCGGCTTTTTCTGCGGCGAAAGCTTCGCATAAGACATAATGCTACTCTCCGGTAAAAAGCAGACATTGGCGCGAGGATTTTATCGCAAGGCGAGGGGGTGCCGACGTGGCGCACCAGCAGTGCGTAAGGAGGTGCTAACGAAGCATTGCGAAAAAAGGGTGCGCCAGTGTCTGCTTTTTACCGGAGAGTAGTATAAACTCACCTTTTTATCTTAGTTTTCCGATACATTATATAGGAAAATATGGGAGAAATTATTTCAAGGAGGAATTATTATGAGCATGGTACAGCTGGGCGGGCTGAATGTTTCGAAAGCCTCGTATACCCGCGCAAGGGAAATTGTGGAAAACAAGCCCCAGGGCAAGCGCAAGAGTGCCGGAGATGTGCTGGAATCCCTGCGCAAGATGATGCCGGGCTGGACGATTACCACCAGCAAAACGGAATGGAGCGAGGGAGTACGCAACATAGAAATCTGCGAGCGGGTGCTGGAGCGCATGGCCGAAGACCCGGAGGTTATGGTCAAGTTTAAGGCCCTCATCCTCGACTTGGAGGAAGCCGTACCCGCTTTGGAGGAATGGGCCAAGGAGCATCCCGGCCAAACCCTGGATTTCGCCTTTGACATCGAGGGCGACGGACAGCTTCGAGCCATCGCCATATTGATGTCACACCTGGGGCAGGAGAGCCGCACCACCTTCGAATTGCCCACGGACAGAGGCACCTGGTCCGATATTATCCGCGGAAAGCTGGACGCTTTGGCCCAAGGCCGGGTGGAGGATGCCCAAGGCAACAAAAGCTGGGTGGTATAAAACACGACTATTCGACTGGTTCAGCGTGAAGCGGGCGGGAGTGGGGTGAAAGGGACGCGCTATAACTCCTTCTGCGAGTATCGGCTTTGTCGAGGTAGTGGTTGCGTTGGTCTTCTCCGAAGCCTCAACGCCAACCACATAGCCTCGCCATACGCCGCTAATCACAGAACGAGCCAGACGCGCTAACCCATTCACCCCACTCCCGCCCGCCTCACGTGAACCAGTTGGAAAGTCGTGTGTAAAAACACAACTGCAAAAGAAAAAGAGCCGTTTCACCGTAGGGTGAGGCGGCTTTTTTAATGTGGGGATGCTTTTGTATACATTATGGTGAGGGAGCCGCTTACAATGCACAGCCACTTTTCCGTACCGAGGACGAAACTGCTATAATACAGGTGGGAACGTTCCCGGGGAGGGGGAATCGGGCGGGCGCGGGGGATGAACAAGCGCGTCTAGCTCAATCGCGCAGATTAGTGGCGCGGGGCAGCGTTAGCGCGGTTCATCCCCCGCACTCGCACTCGCGATTCCCCCTCACCGGAGCACGAAATCCTTTATCGCCATCTGCACCGACACCATGCCGTTGTACACATTGGTCTCTATGCGGTAGGCCGCGTCTAGGGTGGGCTTGCTCCCTTGGGGGAGGGCGGCCAGGGCTTCGTGGTATTGGCGGTTGAGGCCGAAGGCGATGCCCTTTAGCCGGCTGTTGTTTTCGCCCTTGAGGGTGAAGATGAGGGTGTTCTTCGCGTCGATGGGGCGGATATTTTCTACATATAGGTTATAGGTGGCGAAGAGGGGGGCGGGGTTGCCCTTGCCGAAGGGGGCCAGGGCCTCCAGCTCCCGGGAGAGCTCCAGGGTGATTTCCCCGGGGGCAAGCACCCGGTCGATTTCCAAGGTGGGGAGGAAGTCCCCTTCGGTGAGGGGGCAGTCCCGGTTAAGGGCCTCCCGCAGGCGGGGGATGTTCTCTTCGGCCAAGGTGAGCCCGGCGGCGGCGGCGTGGCCACCAAAGCGATGAAAGAGATGGCGGTGGGCGTAGAGGGCTTCGAAGAGGTTGTAGGCGGGGATGGAACGGCCGGAGCCCTTCCAGGTCGGGTTGCTGGGGGTTGCTTCGTCAGGGTTGTCTTTGGCCGGGGTCAGCAAAAGGGTGGGCCGGTGGGTGGTGTCGCGCACGCGCCCGGCTACGATGCCGGCCACGCTTTCGTGGGCGTGGGGGTCGGTGAGCACCAGTATTTTGGGCAAGGCCGTGTCCGGGGGGATGCCCTCCAGGGCACGTTCCACGCATTGGGCGGTGAGGTCCTTTCTTTCGGTGTTGAGGGCGATGAGCTCCTGTGCCAGAGAAATCCGGTTGTCGATGTCCTGGGAGAGGAGGAGCTCCACCGAGAGCTCCGCGCTGTCCAGCCGCCCGGTGGCGTTCAGGCAGGGCCCCAGCACAAAGCCTATGCAGTAGGCGTCGATGGTCTTATCTATGTAGCCCCGCTGGGTAATCAGCTCCCCCAGGCCGGGGTTAATCAGCTTGTCCGCGTTCAACGCCCCCAGACCGCGATGAACCATAGTGCGGTTCTCTTCCTGTAGGGAAACAATGTCGCAGATGCAAGCCATGGCGGCCAAGGCGCACATTTCCCGCTCTTCTATGTAGGGGGTGTTGATTTTCTGGCACAGGGCCCCGGCCAGCTTGTAGGCCAGCCCCGCCGCGCATAATTCCTTGAAGGGGTAGGTGCATTCCGGTTGCTTGGGGTCTACGATGGCAATGGCGGGGGGGAGGACTTCCCCCGGCTCGTGATGGTCGATAATCACCACCTCCATGCCCAGGGCGTTGGCCAGTTCAATTTCCGCTACGGCGGAAATACCGTTGTCCACGGCTACCAGCAGACGGGTCTCCTCTTCGGCCAGCTGTTGGACGGCGGCGGTATTCAGCCCGTAGCCCTCCTCCACCCGGTGGGGCATGTAATAGTACACATCCCCCCCCAGCCGGGTCAGCACGCGGTACATAATCACGGTAGCCATCACGCCGTCCACGTCATAGTCGCCATATATCACGATTTTCTCCCCCATGGCCAGAGCCTGTGCCATGCGTGCCAGGGCTTTTTCCGCGTCCTTCATGCCCAAGGTATCGTGGAAGGGCGCGCCCCCGGGACGCAAAAAGGCTTGCGCCTTTTTCTTCGTGCGCAAGCCACGGTTAGCCAGCATATTGGCGGTAATTTCACTTACGCCCAGTACCTGCGACATCAAAAGCAAGTCGGCGTCGGTTTCCTTTACCACCCAGTTTATTTTCATAGGAAGAGAATCTTGCCGGATACCGCGCCGGGCGCGTCGCCCAAGGTAAGCAGGCCATAGGAGGGGCGGTTGTCGTCCCGGGGGTCGGTGATACTGCCCGGATTCATGAAGAATATGCCGTGGAGGGTATAGATGGCGGAGCGGTGGGTATGGCCGAACAGGCACACCGCCGCGTCGGCCTCCCGGGCGCGGCGGGCCAGCTTCTCCACGCCGAAGCCCACGTCCAGCTTATTTCCATGGGCCATAAAAATCCGGTGCCCGCCGATAAGCTCCATCCGTTCGCGGGGGGAGGCGGCTCCATCGTCGCAGTTACCCGCCACGGTATACATCGGGAGGCTTGTTTCCCGGGCGAGCTGGAGCAAGTCCCGGTCGTGGTCCCCCAGGTGGATGACGGCCTGGACGGACTGCGCGTATTGATTAAGGAGCTGTTGTATGGCGGCATCGTCGCCGTGGGAGTCACTGATGACTAGGATTTCCATGGACAGGCCACTTCCAGGGTTTGCAACATGTGCATCATGGCTTTGCCGCGATGGCTGATGGCGTTCTTTTCTTCCAGGGTAAGCTGGGCCATGGTGCGGTTTTCTTCCGGTAGCAGGAAAACCGGGTCGTAGCCGAAGCCCTTTACGCCAGTGGGGGTGTAGGCGATGCGCCCCTCCATGGTAGCACTGGTGCTTATCCGCTCGCCGTCAGGCAAAATACAAGCCACGGCGCAGACAAAGCGGGCGGTGCGTTTTTCCTCCGGTACGTCCTTCATCTGCTCGATGATATAGGCGTTGCGCACCTCGTAGGTGGTATCCACGCCCAGGAACAAGGAGGAATCCACACCCGGCTTGCCGTCCAGGGCGTCGATGACCAGGCCGGAATCGTCCGCCAGAACAATATAGTCCGACAGCTCGCTTTGTAGGGTGTAGCGGCGGATATAGTTCGCCGTTTCCACCGCCTTTTGCATGGCGTTTTCCTCGAAGGTCAGGCCGTCTTCCCACGGGGTATAGGAAAGGCCCAAATCCTCCAAGCATTTCAGCTCCAAGCCTGACAATGCAAACAAGGCCCGCAGTTCACGGGCTTTGTTGGGGTTATTTGTCGCTAATATACAAATCATGGCGGTTTACTGCGGCTCTATCAAGCCGTACTCCCCGTCTTTGCGTTTGTATACTACGTTCACTTCGTCATTCTGGCTGTTGCGGAACACATAGAAGCTGTGATTTAAGAGCTCCATTTCCATTACCGCTTCCTGCACGTCCATGGGCTTGAAGGCGAAACGCTTCGTGCGGATAATGTTCGCCTCGGCAGGGGTCTCGGCCTCGGCCCCGGTTGTGTCGATAAACTGCATTTCCTCGTGGGTGGCCACATTGCGGCGGCGGCGGTCCCGCAGACGGGACTTGTACTTCACTACCTGCCTTTCCAGGATATCCACAGCGGCATCCAGGCAATTGCTTACGTCGGCGTCAGTCACCTCCGCCCGCAGGATGCGCTTGTGCATGGGCACGGAAACCTCCATGGTGGTCAGATGCTTGTTCATGCTAAAGGTGACTTGGGTTTCCGCGTCTTCGGGAAGCAGTTTCCTCAAGCGGCCCAGCTTGCGTCGGACCCGTTCCTTGAGCCCTTCTTCGACGCTCATGTTCTTTCCGGTGAAAACAAAGCGCATAGTACACAGCCCCTTTATAATAAAATTGGAAGAAATTTAGCAATTAGGGCACTAGTATACAGTGTTCATCAGAATTATGTCCAGCATACTCATTAAATCGCCCATGGTAAGAGCCCCCTGGGGGGTAATCCGGCCTGTGAAGAACCCGATATCCGCCGCCTTTAAGATATTCTGGCGCATGGCGGGGGTGGCGGCGTCCAGTCCGATGACCATTTGGGGTGTGGTCATGGGCTGGATTACATGGCGGGTGCGTAGCTCGTAGAAGCGGACGAGGATATCCACCGCCGCTTCCCAGGTCAGGTTTTCCGGGGCCAGGAAGCGTCCCCGTTGCAGGCTCTGCCGCTGGGCGGCGGATAAAGTGGCGTTCAGGGTCACGGTGTTGGCGTTATTGGCCAGGGCGTTCATTACATTGTTAAAGGCGTTGGCATTCACCGTCATGCGGGGGTTGTATTCAAACATATCCGTGAAGGTCAAATTAGCCGTTACCCGCTCCATAGCTTCCATGGTGGGGTCCTGGGGGGCTGTGGCGCGGGGGGCCTCCCGGGTGACGGCGGCCACCGTTACGGGACGCTGGGTTTGCATCGTCATGCCTCCTGCGTCCTGCCAGCGGCCCGTTTGCGGTGTGGTGTGGAACAATCCCGCACGCACAACGCCGTCCGGGCCCACCAGGTCGTCCAGCTGTAAGTGGATTTCCACCGGCCGGGCAAATTCGTTCAGCGTAAGGGTGCGGCTGGGGGTAATGGCCTGAACCAACAGCCGCTGGGGCAAGGTGGTGTACCGGTTGTTCATAGGCAAGGCGGGCAAGCCCGTGGCCTCGGGGTTTACCAGCATGGCGATGCGCACATAGGAGCCGATGCCCATGCTCAGGTTCCGCACCGCGGCGGTATTAAAGGCCCCGGGGGGAATCACGATGGATTTCTCCCCAAAGTTCACCTCCAAAGTGATGTGCCGCTGGTCAAAGGCCCGTATGATGGACAGGGGAATCAACAGCTCCCGGTCATGGACGGGCCAGTCCGGCCTGGGGGTATATTGGGACAAATCTACAATAAAACGATGGGCACGACTGTCAATCAAGCGACTGATGAACCGCTGGTCGGCCTGTTGGTCGGGCCTTCCGTCCGCGCCGGTGCGGGTGGTACGGAACCGCCACAGCAGTGTACCGTTGACCAAGGTAATCTCCCAGTCATAGTCCGGCAGGGGGAACTGCTCGGGGCGGAAGGCTCCGTCATATTCCTCCCCGGTGGGCGCGGTGAACAAAGGCGGCGCGTATACCCATATGGACTCGGCCCGGCGGAAATCCACCTGGGCCGCCCCCGCCGGAGGCACCAGAGGCGGGGTGATGAAAATAATGGGGTCCAGGAAATCCTCGTTGTTGGCTATCCATATTTCATAGCTGAACACGCCCTGGGGCGGCCCGCCCCGTTGCAAGGTGAAAATCGTGCGGCCCCGGATGAAGTATTCCCGGTTGGGCAAAAGCCCCTGTACCCGCGCTACATGGATGTCATTGAACTGGGGCAAAGGCAAGTTCAAGGGCAGTACCGTTCCCCCGGTGGATACCCCTGTGGTGGCACGGGGGTTGCCCGTGTTCCGGTCGGCTACGGTGCGGGTCCAGCTGATGTGCAAGGCGTAGGGGTCCTGGGGGTCGTGGCTGGCGTTATTTAATTGGTTGAACAGATTAATCATGGCCGCTGGCGCGCGCCCCAGGCCGATGGGGGGCAGGGGGGCTTCGATGTCCAAGGTGCGCACCTCCACCGGGTTGGAGGGGGCCGAGGTCACGTTATAATTGTTGGTGGCGGTGGCCCACACATAGTAATTGGTGTCCGCGAAAAGCCCCGGAATTTGAAAATAAATATAATACGCCCCGCCATGGTTACGGATTTGGGAGGGGTCATCCTCATTTTGGATGGCGTCTACAATCACGCTCCAGGGGATGGCGGTGCCCCCAGTCGAAAAATCGCCGATGAACTCCGAGCGTCTCAAATCATAGGTCATCACCTCGGGCAAGCCGCACTCGGCCAAGCCCCCCACGATGCGCCAGCGCACACCGATGGTGGTCATCCCCACAAATTCGGGCACGCTTTGCAGCACCGGGGTGGTGGGGTCGGGGACAAGGAGCTCCGGCTCGTTGGGGGTGGTGACGACGACATAGGTGGGCAGAAAAGCGAATTTCACCGGGGGGAAGAGCCTGTAGGGGCGAAAATATACAATGTAGGCCGTATTGGGCCGAACGGGCCCCGGCGGCGTGTTGGCATGGGTAATGGTAAATTCGGCCAGCATACCCGTGGTGTCAAAATTCACGGAATGCCAGTTGGCGGCACTGGCCGGGTTGGTGGCTTCGCAAAGGAAGGCCAGGCGGAATGCCTCATAGGCGTCCGCCAGCTCGTACCCCGGGAAAAGGGCCTGAATTTGGCTCAAGGCCACGGTATGCACCTCGAAGCGGTTGCCTGTCATGTCCTGTATCCGAATGGGGTGGGGATGGATAAAGGTGCTTTCGGGCACCGGCGGGGAAAACCAATTGGCGATATCCCCCCGCGCCACCGGCAGGAAGTTGGAGACATGGACGGGGTTGCGCGGGTTAAATACCGCCACCGGCCCGTGGAGCAGAGGCAACGCTTGGGAAAGCATTTCGTTTATGGCACTGCCCTGGACGCCCTCGGCAAAGGCGTCCCGCCCGAAGCGGAACTGCCCGGCCTGGGGCCCGGCGATTACGCGGCCCGCCGCGCCGTGCCAGCGTGCCACATCTTCCGCCATTTCCAGATAGCGCAAATCCCATTCCAGGGGGATGGCACCCGGCGGTACCGGCTCGGTAACGCGCAAGGGCGGCGCGGTAATCATTACCGGGCGCACCTGAATGGGGCCGATGGGCGGTAAAAATACGGTGAAGAAGGCCACATGGGGGGAGGCGATGAGTTCATCGCCCGCGGCGTCCAGCCGCAGGGCTTGCAAAGCGATGTGATAGGTACGGTTCCCCGTCAAGGGATGAACGCTTACCACGCCGGCTTCCCCCACGCGCTGGTAAAGCATGATGCCCGGCGGCCATTCGTACACCCCAATGGAAGGATTGGGCATATACAGCATGGTGCCGTGAATTTGGTCCAGGAAGGTGTTCCCCTCAACGAGGGCATTCAGGGAAGCGGGATTGTCGGCGACAAACAGGCGATAAAAAACATTCCTGTCCAGGAATTGGCCGTCGAAGCAATGCCCCTCCGGGGCGGGACACCCCGGATTGATGCATACGGCGGCGGCCTCGTCGTCGGTAAAGGGCTCCCGGGTGAAGGCCATAAACCGGAAGGGGGACAAAATGCCCGCCTCTGTGGGCGGCGCGGAAATAATGGTGGGGCTGTACACAAAGAAATCGGCGAAGGCCGGGTCATATCTGACCGTATTGGTGACGACGGGGTCGTCCTCCCCGGTCATGAATATCAACAGCTTGAAGGTGCGGGGCTCACGGGGCAAGGTACGCGCCACGATGAACTGGTTGATGTGCATTACATCTTCCGTCCCGGCGATGCCCCCCAGGCTTCTCCAGTCGTTGTCTATTTCCTCCATGATGCGGATTTCGCTTATCCCCGGCATACCCGCCAGAGAGCACCACGAAAGCAGGATTTCCTCCCCTACTACATTTAACTGCAACCGGGGGGAAACCAAAGTCGGCGCGCTTACGAAGGGGTTGTTGGTGCTATTGCCCCGGTGGGCGATGAAATAATTCACGCCGTTGATTTCCCACATATTGCTGCCCGGTTCCGTGGCGGAGCCGGAAAGGCGCACCGTTTGCATCACATTGTTTCTGGCGTGGCGCGGCTCCACCCGTACCTCGATGCGGGTGGTGGGAATCAAGGATACCCCGGTGGAGATATGGGCACGCAGGGCCGTACGCCCGGGGGCGTCGGGGGTGGCGACAACGGTAAGGTTCGCCTGGTCCCGGCTCAAGATGGCATGGCCCTGGTTCAGCCTGTTTTCCAGCAACAGGCCGAAGGGCGTGGGGGTCAGGGGCACCTGCCGCCAGGACACAACCCATTCGTCAAAGAAGGATTGGTCCACATTGCCCCAGGAGGGGTTAAACCATTCGACAATCAGCTCGGAGCCGGAGGCTTGCACGCTTCGGATGCGTATATCCGTCATCATGATAATGTGCTGGGCCGGCGCGGCGGTATCCCTGGGGGCAGGGCTACGTAAGCGGCCGGGGAAGAAATCCGGCGCGACACCGCCGGAATAATAGATATTAAAATGCCCCGGCTCGATGCGTATTTCATACAGACTGCTATGGTCCATGGCAAAATTGCTAAAGCTCGCGCTGTGGTTGTGGGCGGGGGGCAACCATACCTCCTGGCTGGTGGGCGGGGAAAGGGGCAACGAGGGGATGGCCCCCGGCCCGTCCAGCCCGAAACGCCCCATGAGGGTTACCGGGGGCTGTGTGGGGGTGACACCCCACAGGGAACGGTTGATAAAGCGTATGTCGTACCACTGGGGAAAGGTGGCCCATTTTAAAGCCGCGGGCACGGGACAGGGGGTACCGGGGGGTATGGCGGGGCAGGTGCAACGCAAACCCCGCATATAGTTGATTCTGGCGGTGGCGTCGGCACCGGGCCCAATGCTGTAGCGGGTAAAGCGGTTAATGGAATCCATGTCCAGGGTAAAGGGATTGGGACGCCGCCATTGGAAGGCCAAATTATGCAAATTGGTGGGTGTGGGGGGTACGTCCCCCGGAAAGAGGAAGGCATGGTTCACCGGCGCGGAAAGCACGGGGGCGTCGAACAGGGTATGCATGGTGGCCTGTACCGCCACCGGCACCCCGCCCAGAAACAGCGCGACAATGAAGCAAGCTATATATTTTCTCATTACAAACCAATCCTTCCGTCCAGTGCTACCAGCATATCCAGCAAATCACCGATGGTTACGGGTGCCGCGGGCTGTAAGTCGGCCACGATGCCGATTTCAAAGCCGGCCCGCACCGCCTGGGCATAGCGGCCATCCAGGTTCATGCCCGCCGTCAGGGTATGGTTGCGGATAAGCATGGAGCTGACGCGGGTGTTGGTTCTGTGTTCGTACAAGGCCATCACCATGGCCAGGGTTTCCTGCTGGGAAATCAGCCCCTGGGCGTTGCGGTTGGCGGGGGTGACGTTCATATAAGAGGCTACCCAGTTCACGGGGTTGGCGTTGGCCGGCGCACCCGCCAGGCGGGCTACGCTTCCCATCACCATATGGCGGGTGGCGTGGCGGTGCAGGTCAATTTCGTCCTGGCCGAAGACCCCGGTAAGACCGAAGCGCGCCACAAGGGAGGTGATAACCTGCCCACCGGGGACATGCTCGATGCCGGGGATGTTGACCACTGCCCCCGCGAAGGCATAGACGCCCGGAGCCTGGGCCACCAGCGCGAAGCCCGCGCCCTGCTCCGTTGTGGGCAAGGCCCGCCATTCCAGCACCGCGCCGTAGCGCACCTGGGTAAAGGCGGTTACGCCGGTGTCGGGGGCTACATTAGTGGCTACGATGTGCATGGGCGCGTCAAAGGCGACAACGGGAATACGCTGGGTGGCGATAATGCCCACGGCGTTGGAGGCGGTGGGGATATCCCGCGTCACCATGCGGTTAATTTCTGCGGCTACGGCGGCCTCCACCGTGGCGAGGTAGTCCAGCAGGTGGTATTCCTCCCGCACGCCCCTGTGGTCGCTCCGGTCCACCAGATTAATAATGTTTTGCCGCACGATGGGGTCTTCCACCCGGCTGTCGATAAACTGCGCAACGCGGTTGGCCATTTGCGTGTCCCAGGTGCGGATATTGCGGGTGTTTTGGTTCACACCCACCAATTCAATTTGCACCTCCACGCTGTCGGTGAGGGGCGGGTTGCCGTGAAGGTTCCCCACCACCTCCTGCCGGTGCAGAGCCACCCGCACGAAATAATCGTTCACAGCTACATTGCGGTTGGATACATTGCGGGCCATGTCCATGATGGCGCGGTTATGGTCGGGGTTCAAAAAACGGGGCGCGAAGGTGACGTCCATGTCCTCATAGCGGGTGGTCAGACCGCGCCGGTGGTCGTTCAATTCCAATATGCCCGCGATGGGCAGATAATAAATCGTGGTGCGCGCACCCGTATTGTGGAGGGGGATACTCATGCCGGGGGTGCCCTCAATCAGGTTGCGGAAGGCATCGGGGCGGTACACCACACGCAATATATCCGGTGTGTCCGCCGCAATCCAGAAGGGTTGGCGGGTCTGCTCCAGCAACAGGCGGCGCAGATGGTTCAGCCAGTTGTCCGCCTCCCGCTCCAGCTCCTCGGCACCGTGGTCCGCTTCGGTGATAAAGACCAGCACCTCGGTCCACAAGGACGGACTCCCCGACTCGATGTGATACAGGCGCACCCGCATCTCGTACATACTGCCGGGGCGCAGTCCCGTCACCATGTAGTAAAAGGTGGTGGTTCCGTCCGGGTTGGTGCGCAGGTTCATGATATTTTGCAATTGGCTCAAGGACATGCGCGTGGGTACGGTCCACTGACCGCCACCCTGGCGCAGTTGCATTTCAACGTAGAAATCCTCGCCCATAATAGAGGCCACATAGTTTACATCCCCGCCGAAGTTCGCCCGGAAGCTGACAAAGACGTTTCGCTGGGGGTCGAAGCCGGCCCGGGTGGTGCCGTCCTCCAGCCGCAAATGGCTGGGGCCTTCCACCGGCGTGGTGGTGACGGGGGTACCCACCCAGGTGGAAACGGTAAAGATACCGCCTTCGCCCACCTGCCGGGCCCGTACATAGTAGAAATACACCACATTGGGGGTGAGGGTGCCGTCGGAAAGCCACGCGGGAACTGCCGGATTCAAGGAGGGGCCGTAGCTGTAGGCATAGGGCGAGGCGGGTTCGAAGCCGTTGGGGATTGGGACAAGCAAGGCCGGGCCGCTGGTGCGCCACCCCTTGGCACCGGGCTGGGCCAAGGAAGCCAGGAAGGCCCCAATGTCGGTTTCGCGGCTTTGCATTTGCGCCTCGGTAAGGGGCACGTCCCGCACCCGGATGATATCGTATTCCATAATTGTATTGGGCAGGGAGAGCACGGGCTGCCACTCGATGGTAACGAAGGTCATGCCCAGGGAATCGTCCTGCACGCGCACCCACTGGGGCGCGGTGGGGTCGATTTCGGGCTCTATGGGCACCTGTGGCGTGCCGGGGGTGGTTTCGGCCACCACGGCAGAGGTAGCGGAGGTCTGGGGATAATTATTGCGCCACAGCATAACCCCCGGCTCACCCAGCTGACCCAAGGACACCGCCTCATTGTCCAGCACCGGGGTGTAGGGGGTAACTATCAAATCGGCGAACAGATAATACTGCCGGTTTTCGTCCAGGCCGAACAGGGTAAGCCAGGCTCCCGGCACGGTCAGGTCAAAGAGGCTCCAGGTGTCCGTCAAGGCATCGGGGGGCAAATCATCGGGCAACGGATGGAAAAAGTCGGCGGCGTCAACGGACAGGGCCGAGGGGGTGGACAGGGGAATATTGGTGATGCGGACGATGGCGCGTTCCCCCTGCTCGCCCCGGAGCACACCACCCTGGCCGGAGAGGTCTACCGCCCAGCCCCAGTCCGCGTTATATTGGAGTATTTCAATGCGGGCCGGGTCTGTACTGCGCGCCTCCCATTCGCCGGGGGGCAAGGTTTCCCCCGGGTCGGGGAGCAAAGCGGCAAAGGCGTCCTCGAAGGCGGTGATATACAAGTTGGCGGAAACATGGGGTCTAAACTCATGCATACCGCTTAGATAATGCAGGAAATCCGTCCGGGAAATGTCAAAGCGTACATCCAGGGAGGCCGGATGGGGGATATTGTTTATATTCTCCCTGCCGGGGTTCTCCTCTGTGATGACAGCCACCGTCAAATCCGCAGGGGCGGGAGGGGTGGGCCGGGTCAGGTTGCTGAGGGTCAAGGAGCGTTCCCCCGTACGGAAGACCAGCGGCGCGTCGTATTCATAGGTAAGGCAATCGGTGCGCCATGCCCGCGCTTGTACATAGAAGAAATGCACGCCGGGGAAATGGAGGGTGGTGCGGGGGTAAACACTGCGGTGGTTGGCGTGGGTACGCAACCGGATATCCGCCATTACCGCGCCCATCCCCCCTTGTAGCAAAGTGGGTTCCCCGGGGGGAGGCACCAGGTAAATACCGGCGGGGGGGTTGGGCCCCAGCATATACATAAATACATCCGGGTTGGGGTCGGGGATGATTTCGTGGAGGGTATAGCTCACCGTAAAGGTCGTGGGGTCGGTAATCATAAAGCTTTCGGGGTAGGTTTCTGTTATATGGATTCTGACCCCCAGGAAATCCTCGTACCGGTAATCGTCGATAACCGGGGATTCGCTGTGCCGGATGATATAGTCCAAAGAAATGGAACCGGCCAGGGGGGCAGTTTTGTCCAGCATGGCCTTTATTTCCGTATTGCTTCCCAAGAGCCATTGCAAAGTAAAGCTGACATTGCCGTGGGTGGTGCTGGTCAGCCCCCTGGGGTTATCCAAGACCGGCCGCAGGGCTACGTCCCTGATATAGAAATCCACGGGCAGACCCACATTCGGCGGCCGGGGGTCCGGGGTGTATACAACGTACTGGGAGAGGATATTGATGCCCGCGCCGGGCTCTGTGGTTGAAAACTCAATTTGAAAGGCCCTGTCCAACAAAGCGAGCCCCTCCATGCCCAGGGGTATGGGCAGGAAGACGGGCCCCGTGTCGCCATACCGCCGCTGTACCCAGGAGCCGGGAAAGGTAAGGGCGGAGTTGTTGGCGGGGGTGAAGTTGGCCTGGGCATACCGGATGCGGTACCATCCCTGGGGCACATTGAAGGGCTGTATCCGAATTTGCCTGGGCCCGTAGCCCAGGTCAACGAAGTTAAAGTCCAAAAAGGTATACAAATCGCTGACACCCGGTATGTGGGCGGCGTTGTTCGCCAGGTTAAGGCTGACGTTGGCACTGCCGGACAAAGTAAGGGTAACAGCGGGAATATGCAAGCTGGGGGGGAAGCCCTCCACCCGTACGCTGACCACGGTGGCATAGCGCGCCGGGGAATCCGGGAGGGGGGTCATCAGGAAAGCCTCCGCGTCCTGGGTGAGCTCGGGCAAGGCGGGGCTGTTAAACTCCGCGCCCGAAAAGGTGTAGCCACTCAGGTCGCTTAAATCAATGTCCACCGAAAAGTTGTACACGGGATGGCCGCTTACCGAGAGCCTGGCGTTAATCGAGGTCAGGCGGTCGTGGGGCGTGGCATGGAAGCCGCGAAAATCCTCGCTGAACATCATGGGCATGTCGAAGCGGATGTCCAGCCCGTTGGGGCTGTTGGCGGGACTGTTGGGCGGATTTTGCGCGCAGGGGAGGTGTATGGGGTCGGTACGGTAGGCGGGGGGGCCCGCTTCATATCTGTCCACACTGCGCCAGGTGCCCAAATTGGTGCGGTAATAGGGCAAGGTATGCCGTTCCCCGTCTACGTTGGCAAAGGGGAAATGGGCAAAATTGCGGAGCCCGGTAAAATGGTACCGCTTCGCGCTTTCCGCGTTGAGCCTGTCGGGGCGGGTGCCAGGGCCGGGCGCGGTGGGCGTTACCCAGGAGGTATTGGCTACATTGCTTGTGTGATAGGAAAAATTAAGGGCGGGGAAGTAATCCAGCTCAAATTCGTATATCAAGCCCCGCTGAAGCATGTTTTCATAGAATACATAGAAGGTGTTGGCATATAGCAACGAACCGGGGAGGGTTTCCCCCTGCCACCAGATGTGCACCCGCATACCCCCATATATGAAGGAAAAGCCCGAGCCGGGGGCAAGGGTAAAGCTTGGGGTAAGCTCGGTCAGGGCCGCACCGGTAAGGGGGGCGGTGTTGGGATAGCTGGCATAGGTTGTGTAAAAATTCCCGCCATACGCCTGGGCGAAGCGGCGGCTGTTGTTTACCCGCCGGTTCAGGCTATCGTCCTGCATAACAAGGTCGGGGCGGGCAAAGTAATCCACTGCGGTTATGGTGCCGCCGAAGGTGTGGATAATATAATTGGGGCGGGTGGTATTCAGCGGGTCGCTCAAACTGCGGTAAAAAACACCCGCACCGGGGGCCCGGGCAAAGACATCGAAATTAACCCGTAGCTGGCCATCCTCCAGGTTGCGCAAGGTGAGCTCTATCCGTTGCCCCAAATGGTTGAAGTGCCGCAATACATGCATACCCCCGTCACCGGCAAACTCGGCGATGGGCGTCACGGGCCAGTGGAGCATAGCACTGTGGTAGGGCAATGTGCGGGACTCAAATTGTGGCAAGCCCGTAATGGCTTCGGGAAGCAGGGCCCGGTCGTTGCGTATTTCCAATGTGCCGCCCAGAGCGGGAACCGGCGGCCCCGGGGCGTGGGGTGGCGCGGCAAAAGCCCCAAAAGGCGCGATTACCCCCACCGCCATCACCACCGCCAGCCACAAGGCGATTCTTTTCCTGAATGTATGTAATCTCATATCCCACAGCCCCCAACCGTTCATTTAAATCACGCAAAGCAAAACCGGACATTTTCTTAGAAAATGTCATTCTCGTATTATATCGGCTTTTTGCAAATGGGCAATGACTTTTATTACCCAGCACCCGAACAGTGGGAAATTTATGCGTATAGATTTGTTACCAATATTTCCTGTCCAGGCCCCGGTAGGACACCGCCTCCGCGATATGCATGGTTTCGATGTGGGGCGCGCCGGCCAAGTCGGCGATGGTTCGTGCGATTTTTAGTATCTTATGGTAGGCGCGGGCACTCATGTGCATGGATTCAAAGACTTGCTTCAATAGCTGACTGCTTTCCCGGCTGAGCTTGCAATATTCCTTGACCAAGGAAGCCGACATTTTGGCGTTGAAGCGCGTGCCCGCACCGGCGAAACGCTGGGCTTGGCGGACGCGGGCGTTTTCCACCCGGATTTTTACCGTGGCGGAGGATTCGGCAGTGGGCAAGGCGGGGGAAGTCGCCAATTCCCCATAGCTCACGGGGGTGGCTTCCACCATGATGTCGATTCTGTCCAACAGCGGGCCGGAGATTTTGTCCAGGTACCGGGCAATTTCCGCGTCGGTGCATTTGCATTTCTCCGTGCCCTGGTAGCCGCAGGGGCAGGGGTTCATGGCGGCCAACAGCAGGAAAACGCTGGGGTAGGTGCACACCCCGCCCACCCGGTTCAAGGTGATGTGCCCGTCCTCCAGGGGCTGGCGCAGGGTTTCCAGTGCCTTCTTCTGAAATTCCGGTAGCTCGTCCAGGAAGAGGACGCCGTTGTGGGCCAGGCTGATTTCCCCCGGCATGGGCACGCGCCCGCCGCCGGTGAGGGATATGTAGGAAGCCGTGTGATGGGGCGTGCGAAAGGGCCGCTGTGCCATCAGGTGCCGCTGGCCCAGCAAGCCCGCGATGGAATACACCTTGGTAATCTCTATGCTCTCGTCGAAGGACAAATCCGGCAAAATCGTGGGCATACGCCGGGCCAGCATGGTCTTGCCCGCGCCGGGGGGGCCAATCATCACCAAATTGTGACAGCCCGCGGCGGCGATTTCCAAGGCGCGCTTCACGTGCAACTGCCCGGCCACGTCGGCGAAGTCCACCTCGTAGGGATTTTTTTCTTCTTCGGAAGCATGGAAAATCCGTAGCGCGTCATAGGAAGCCGGCGCAATGGCCTGATGGGTGAAATGGTTGGCCAACTGTTCCAGATGCGTCACCGGGTATACCGCCATCCCCGTGACCAAGGCCGCCTCTTTGGCGTTTTCCTCCGGCACAAAGCATTTCGAAATGCCCACTGCCCGCGCCGCCAACAGCATGGGCAATAGCCCCGCCACAGCGCGCACCGCCCCATCCAAGGACAGCTCCCCCGCAAAAAAGGCGTCTTCCGCCGCACCGGCTTCCAACGCCCCCGAGCAAATTAATAGACCCACCGCAATGGGCAGGTCGAAGGCCGGGCCGGACTTCCGGGTGTCGGCGGGGGCCAGGTTTACCGTTATACGCTTCACCGGGAAGGAAAAGCCCGCGTTGCGGATGGCGGCGCGTACCCGCTCGCGGGATTCCTTCACCGCGGAATCGGGCAAGCCCACCACGTCAAAGCCCGGCAAGCCATTGGCCACATCCACCTCCACATCCACAATGTATCCCTCCACCCCCATCACCGCGCCGCTGGAAACCTTTACAAACATGGTGCCGCCCCCTCTTTTGTCGATACAGGGCGTATTATACAATACTTACGCGCTAAATACACGGGCGTGAAAATAAATATAAAAAATCCCCTTGCGTAACCTATTGCTTGTAACGTAAGGTAATAAACTACTGTTGGCGCAAGGAGGTGACTTCTATGTCAAAATACACCACTGGGGAAATGGCAAAGCTGTGCAACGTCACCGTCAGGACGGTTCAGTTTTATGACACCAAGGGCTTACTCATACCAAGCGACCTGACCGAAGGCGGCAGACGGCTGTACACCGATGACGACCTGACCAAGCTTAGGCTCATCTGCACACTAAAAGCCATGGGTCTTTCCCTTGAGCTAATCAAAGGCATCTTGGAAAGCGAATCGCCGGTAAAAGTGCTGACGCTGTTGCTCAACGAGCAGATAAAACGCCTTGGCGATGAAATCGGCGAACGGCAAAAACAGCTTGAAACGATTGAGCTTGTCAAGGAAGGCATCCGCAATAAGACCACACTCCCAGTTAATTCTATCATTGACATAGAGCACATGATGGAAAAAAACAAAAAAGTACGGCTAAAGTCCAGAAGGCTGGTTGTTGTCGCTTGTATGATGAGCTTGCCCACCTTCGGCACCATTGCACTGTGGATAGTCAAGGGGATGTGGATTCCCTTTGTTATTGTGTTTCCCATCACACAACTATTCGGTGTACTGCTTGCCAAGCATCATTTCCGTGACGCGGCGTTCATATGCGCCGAATGCAATGCCGTTTTCAAACCAGCCTTCAAAAAGGTTCTTTTTACCAGCGGCACCACCAAGGCACGGTGGCTGACTTGCACAAAATGCGGACACGCAGGATATTGCGTCGAAACCATTGCCGATTAGGATAGGCGAATAAGCGTTAGGAGGAGTGGGCGAAGGGCGGTGGCACCCGGAGCCCACTCCCTGCAAATACATGCACTGGATTTTTGCGTATATAAAAGGTATGATGTCAGAGAGCATCCACTATGTATAAGCAGAGGAAAGCATGACCTTATTTAATACTTGGCAAGCCCTTGCCACCGCCGCAGACGAAGCCCTGCAAGGGCATATCGCTTATCTGTTTGGCCAATTACAGCAGACCGCCTGTGATGTGCTGACCGAGGACGCGGCGCGTTTTTCGCGCCTTGGCTCCAGCGACGAGCGGGCCTTTGCGCAGTTTATCCGCCTGATGGGGGCGTATCGGGAAGCCGTCTGGCTCATCGAAGCCTCCGCAGAAACCCATGTCCCCGCCGTGAAGGAGCTCCTTGGGGGCATCTGCGATATTTTGACCTCCCGGGCGCGCCAGTTCGAGGATATGGCCGTGGGTCAGGACACCCCCAATCCCGTTTCCGACGAGAAACGCGGCATCGTCGAGCGCGCCCATCTCTACACCACCCGCCAGATTGAAAACCTTATCGCTACCTTTCCCGGCAAAATCGCCCCCGCTTCCTGGGCGGCCCTGCGCGGGGCATTTCTAATGGAAGAAACAGAAAACTGGCAGGAATCCCTGGGCAAATATGTGCGGGAGCTGGGCATCCCCGAGGTATATACCCATTATCAGGACGGTCTGCGCTTCTGCCTGATTGGGCTGGACGATTTGCACGCCCGCAAGAGTGCCCGCCTCTATACCGAGCTCATTGAAAGGGAATGGGAAGTGCTGGAAGCCTTGATTCGCGTCCAGGCCAAGGCATTGGAGGATATCACCACGTCCCCCTCACCCTCCTCCGAGGTGACGGCCCGGGTTTTGGATTTGCTTAGGGAAGCCTACCAGCAAACGGGCCCTTTGGTGGAGAATTTGCAACGTCTGCCCAAGAATACCCGGGTGGGCCAAACCTCCCCCTGCCGTACCTATGACGAATTTGAAAATGCCCTGGGCCCCCTCCCCCAAATCGGACAAGCCACCCCCATCGACCCCACCCCCTTCTACGAGGCCCTCACCGAGGAAACCGCCAATGTCTTCGGCCAGCAACGCATTGCCTTTCTCAAGGCCGCCTACCGCCTTCAGCGCATGGTGGGGGTGGAAATCCTCTTGGCCGAGGAAGCCGCCGCCTTGTTCAGCACAACCTGCGCCGCGTTGAAGGCGCAGGAAATCGAGGCGGACGAAGGGGAGCGGCAAATCCTCACAGGCATCCTGGAAACCCTGGAAATTAAAATCGAAAGCTTGCGTGAAAGCATCAAGGATTTCAATGGCGAGGGGGCCAGCCTCCTGCAAAAATTCGCCAAGGAAAAAACCGATGTCACCGACGAAATCAAGGAGGCCGCCTACGCCCATATCCGCGTGATGTGGCTGGCCGCACCCCCCACGGAGGCTGAACTGCCCTGCTTCTTTGCCCGGTGTCAGGAAGGGGAGTCCTTCGCCCCCTACCGCGCCGATTATGAGAAGCACGTGGCCCACTATACCGACAAAATGGGTAAGGCCGCCCTGCGCTTTAAAAAAGACGTTTTGCTGTATGAGGTGGGCACCTACGAGGAGATACTGACCCATAGCGTTTCGCGGCTGGGCGAGTCCGCCAACGAAGCTGTGCTGGCCGCCGCCGCCCGCTTGCACGATACCTACGCCGCCCTGGAAATCCTGCTTCGGAAAAACAATATCATACCCATACGCCCCGCCCCCCACGATGTGTTCAACGGCAAGGAGCACGAAGTGCTGGTGGCGGAGAAGCACGAGGGCTTCGCCAAGGGCGAAATCATAAAATTAATGGGTAGCGGGTACCGGCACGAGGATAGGGTGCTCATGCGCGCCAATGTTATCGCGGCACGGTGAAATTTGACCGGTGAGGTGCTGTATGCACTGGAAGCAGTATAAAAACCTTCCCAAAGACCAAAAATGCGACGAATCCTTTTATATTATCGGGCTGGACATCGGCAACGATTCCTCCGGCATCGCTTATTTTAATATGGCCGGAAATGCCCCGGAAACCATAGATTTGAGCGGCGGCTACGGCAAGCCCTCCATTCCCACTGTCATGCAATACATTGCCGAGACGAAGGAATGGGTCTATGGCGAGTACGCCATTTTGAACCGGGGGGTGGGTACGGAGCTGACCCTGGGAGATTTAATCCGGCGGCTGGGCCATTCCGACTACGTGGACGTAGCCCACCGGCCCATGAGTGTGGTGTCCATTCTGGCCCTTTTCCTCAAGGAAATCCTCTCCAGCGTAAAAAATATTAACCCCAAGGCCGAAATCGCGGGCATTGTCGCCGCCATTCCGGCGTATTTCAGTGAACAGGCCCAGGCAGAACTGACCCGGGCCTTCAAGGCGGCGGGCTTCGAGCGGGAGCTGATTGCTTTGGTGCCCGACCGGGAATGCGTCTTCGCCCACCATTACCAGCGCAACACCCCCCGGGAGGAACGGGCCCTGCTGTTCGACTACGGCAGCCGGGAGGTGCGCGGCGGGCTGTACCATATCATGCCCCAGGGGGACAGCGTTGCGGTGAAAAGTATCTCCAGCCTTTTCGATGACACCATCGGCACCCATAGTGTGATAAGCGATGTATGCGATTTATTCGGCTCCTTTTTGCTGGCCCAGCAGTCCGTCAAACAGCTAAGCAAGCAAATGACGGAGCAGATTTCCGCCTTCGTGTACCAGCACAAGGACATGCTTTTCCAAAAAGCCATTCGCACCAAGGCCGCCAAGCTCTATTTCAACTTCGCCTACCCGCCCTTCCAGCAGACATTGAACCAGGAGGACGCGGCGCGGCTGGTGAAGCCCTACCACCAGCGGTTTAACCGTTTCATGCGGGAGGTATTGCAAAAGAACCTCTACGAGGAGGAAATCCGCCCACAGGATATTTCCGCTGTGCTGTGCGTGGGCGGCGGCTTTGAAATGCTGTGGGCCCGGGAGGCCGTGGGGGAAATGTTTTCCACGGCCCAGGTGCGCTACCACAAGAACGCCAAGCTCGTCACCGCCGAGGGCGCGGCCTTGGTTGCCGCCCAACGGCTGGGCATGGCGGAAGGCCCCGCCGTGAGCCTGGAGGACAAGCACCAGCTTACCTTGGACATCGGCCTGTGTGACGGCGGGCAATTCCTGCCTCTGGTGGAGCGCAACGCCTTCTGGTGGCAGAAGCACCCCGACAAGCTACTGCTGGTGAACCGCGCCATTGGCGACCCCGGTGACTGGACCCAGGAGCTGGAAGCCCTGTGCCTGCACCTGGCGCGGCGCACCGCCTCCGGTGAAGCCTTCCCCCTGGCTGAAATGCCCCTCCCCGGCTTGCCCGAACGCCCAAAGGGTACCACACGCCTGGCCGTTGGGCTGGAATTTGCCTCCAATGTAGATGTGACTGTCACCGTGCGGGACTTGGGCTTCGGGGAGATGTTCCCTCCGTCAGACTACGAAGAGGCATTCACCGTGAGGCTGGAATAAAACATGAATCTTAACCCAAGGAGCGACCTATGTCCTACTACGGCGGCTACGCAAGCTACACCAGCTATTCGACCACCAGCTACAGCACAAATTACGACTACAGCACCAGCTACGATGCTTCGTCGTGTTATTCCACGGGGCAATACATCCAAAACATAACAAATTATAACCAGGAAGTGCGCTACGGTAGCTACGGCAACCAATGCAGTAATTGGCAAAACACCGCATCCACCATTATGCTGTGGCACTTGCTGGTGCATCCGGCAGATTGCCGCACCTGGGAAGCCCCCACGGATAAAACCATCGACATCACGCTGGAGGTGGACGCAGAAGAAACCGCGATAACGGGCTTCACCGATGGGGTGCTTGCGTTCCTGGAGCAAGTCGGCGGGCATGTATGCCTTAACACGCAAAAAATTAACCTTACCCTCCCCGACGGCATTGCCCAAATAGATGCAGACTTCCTCCACGGCTTGCTGGCCTTTCTTATCGAGCCGCTGGGCATGGAAGAAGCAATAAACCGCGTGGCCATCCATTCTTCCCACGAAAGTGTGCGCGCAGTGTATGAAGCCTTCCCCGCCCAGTTTGAAGCCCTGCAAGCCAAAAACCGCGCCCGCGTTGAAATCATCCGCCAAACCATTACCCAAACCCAGCAAATCGACACAGAAAATACCGCCCTCTATACCACCCGCCAAAGAAAGGCGCGTTTGGGCTTGCCTATTTCCGCCCTGGCTACGGTGGGTGCATTGGCCTTTACGCGGATGCAATGGAATGACCTGTCCGGTGATTGGCGTATTGTTATGCTGGGTGCTACCCTTTTCTTGGCTATATGTAGCGCGTATTATTTCGCCCTATGGGCCATCCCCGGCGATACCCTGTGCCGCACTGTGCTCACTAAAATGGCAACGCAGGAAACGATATTGGAGCAACTCCACAAGCTGGACGAATAAAACAGAAGAGGGGCAACGGCCATGACCTGGGAAACCTACCGCAAGGAAATAGACGAAAAGGGCAACCTGCCCGAGGACTGGTACATTTTGGGCATTGACCTGGGCACCACCCATTCCGTGATTAGCTACTGGGACAATACGAACCGCCGGCCCGAGGCCATTGATATTTCCAACGGCTTCGGCAAAATTCCCCTGCCCAGCGTGGTGCAATACCGCCAGGGCGAAGACGGTGAGGAATCGGATGAGTGGGTCATCGGCGAGGAAGCCTACCGGAGCATGAAAATGTACCCGGAAACCACGGTACGCTCCATCAAGCGTAAAATGGGGACGAACCAGCGCGTGCGCCTGGGAGACAGGGATTATCTGCCGGAGGAAATCTCGGCGAAGATTCTCCGGGAGCTGGCGAACCACGCCCAGCATCTGAACCCCAAGGCGGAAATCGCGGGGCTGGTGGTAAGCGTGCCCTACGACTTCGACGACGCGGCGCAGAAGGCCACCATGCGCGCCTGTGAAATGGCGGGCCTGGCGGATAAGCTGATTTGCCTGATTAAAGAACCCAACGCGGCGGCCCTGGCCTACAATTTCCGCAACAATTTGCGCAAGGATGAAAAAATCATGGTCTTCGATTTCGGCGGGGGGACATTGGATATCACGTTGTTCCATGTGGCCGAGCGCGACGACGCCCGGATTAAACTGGCGGTGATTTCCCAAGGGGGCGAGGCCACCCACGGCGGCGACGACATTGACGCGGCCTTAGTAGAAGCCTGTGCCAAATTCATTGAAGCCAAAACCGGGCAAACCTTGCAGGAACTGGCCATAGAGAACCAAGTCGAGCTTGTGGCCCGGGCGCGTGAAGCCAAAGAGCGACTCAGTGGTGTCCAGCGGTTTCGCATCCCCTTTACTTTCTGCATTCCGCCCTTCGTGGAGCAAATTACCCGTGAAGAATTTCAAGAACTCATCAGCCCTTTCATCGCGAAAACCCGCAAGCTGGTGCTCAAGGCACTGCGCGAGACCTATACCGGCTCTCTCACCCCCGACGATATCGACCGGGTGCTGTTGGAGGGCGGCTCGTCGCAAATGCCCTGGGTGCGGGAGATGCTTTTGGATATTTTTAGCGATGAGAATAAAATTTATTCCTCGGAACGGCCCGCCCTGGACATCTCTTTGGGGGCCACCTACTACGCCGCCATGAAAATGGGACTGCTTTCCCACCCCGACATGGAGTCGGAGAAAGTCACCGTGGACTTTGAAGTCACCGTGCCTCACGATATCGGCCTGGAAATTGATACGGGCGTGGAGAAGAAATTTTTTGCCATGATACGCCGGGGGACATTTTATGCCCTGGCGAAGAAGAGCCATGTCTTCACCCTGAGCGGCTCCACCCCAGAGGAAATGACGGGCTTCGCCCTGAAAATACTCGAACGGGTACAGGCCGACGACCCCTACGACGCCTGCAAGCCCATCGGAGAAGTGTCCATTACGGGTCTGCCGGAACGCCCCAGCGGCAAAACCAAACTGCGCATCACCCTCATGGTGGAGGAGGAGGGCGGGCTGGTGCATGGCCGGGTGGAGGATGTGGGCTTCGGCTCGGAATGGCCCTCGGCCGGGTTCAACGAAAGCTTCGCGCCGGAGCGGTTTGTGAAGACGGAACTGCGCGGCAAGTAGCATGTTTAAGGAAGGGTGATTGCAATGGCGTACTACGAGACACAAAGACAATATGTTGACATAAGCAAAGTTGCGTTTGTGGGGCGGGTACTGGATGTGGGTGGCGGTGGTGAGGGCATAATCTCGCAACACAGTGGCAACAAAGTTATTGCGATAGACAAAAGAGCCGATGAGTTGGCCGAAACCCCGGATATCGGTACAAAAGTTATTATGGATGCTTGCCAGTTGAAATTTTTGGATGGCTATTTTGATACGATAACCTGCTTCTATACGCTTATGTATATGGATGTAGCGCAAATCGAACGCTTTTTGAACGAGGCATACCGTGTTTTGAAAGCAGGTGGCACGCTTTGGGTATGGGATGCTGAAATTCCTGCCCATGCAACTGCCGATGTCTTCGTTGCACAACTGGAAGTGAAGGTTTCGGAAAATCAAACCATCACGACAGGGTATGGTGTATCATGGAATAGAGAACAATCGCTGGAAACGATTAGAAACCTTTGTGAGCAAGCAGGATTTCATAGCGAAAATAGTAATAAAGATGCTGAATCGTTCTTTTTGTCCTTGCGTAAAATATAAATGGAGGAAAATCATGGTAGCTATTCGGTATTTGGAATCGTGATAAGGTGCGACCATGCGAAGTATAAATAATATCCAAAACGATATGTACTCGCCGACGTATTTGCTACGGATGAATACGCGTTTAATATATCGTCATCCATTCGAAAGGAAGGGGTGCTGTTATGGCAGCGGTAGGTTCATACTTGTACCTAGCGGAAAAGGATTTCCGCGCGGCGCGAAATTCCAAGGCCAGCGGGGACTACGACGTCAGCGGTCGTTTACTGGAGCAAACCGCAGAAAAAGCACTAAAGCATTATCTGCACCACTACGGCGACCCCACCAACCCCGCAGACGAAAAACTGCTCCGCTCCTACAAACCCTACAATATCTATACCCGTTGTGTGGAGTTGGGGCTACCGCTCACGTTGGATGTCGGTGAAAAATCCATGCTAAAAAGTCTGGGTGACTGGTACTACGACACAAACTATCCCAATAATAATTACACCGAATTGACACGCCCTGATATTGAAGAAGCGGAAGTTGCGGTAGAAAAAATTTTTGCCTTTATCACCAATTTGCGTATGCAAATCATCCACACGCAACGTCTGCTTCTGCAAGCACCTACACAAGCGGATTTGGACGCCATCGCCGCTATATGGGGCGACCCCGAATGCGGAAAATACCTGCCCGACCCGTATTACAAAAGCGGGGCGGAAATTGCGGAAATTTTGGAAGATGACCCCACTTGCCCCGTCTATTACTTCGTGGCGCGGCGATGGGGAAGCGATGAAATTATTGGCACATGCAGTCTGGGGCTGGAAAGTGCCCAATCCTTGGAATATTCCATTGGCTACACCGTTAAAAAAGACGAATGGGGCAAGGGATATGCGGGTGAAATGGTTCATGCGTTGATAGATTTTGCCCGCACGCTGGGGATAAAATCGCTTCTTGCGCCCATTGCACAGGTAAACAAGGCATCACAGCGCGTGGCGGAGAAATGCGGGTTTTCTATCGCGGGCGAAAGTGCCTTTACCAAAAACGGTACAGACACTGTATTTCCCACGTTTATTTACAAATTTAATTTATGAGAAGGTGCAACCGTGCAGACGACCATTTACTTCATCCGTCATGCCGAGCCGAACCGCGCCAGGGATAACGGCTATACCGACGCTACCTTTCCCTTGAGCGACAAGGGGATGGCGGATTGCGCGCTGGTGACGCATTTTTTGCGGGATAAGGGGATAACGGCGGTGCTGTCCAGCCCCTTCAAGCGGGCCTATGACACGGTGGCCCCCTTTGCCCGGGAGGCGGGACTGGATGTGCGTGTGGTGGCGGACTTCCGGGAGCGGAAAATCACCGACGCGTGGCTGGAGGATTTTAAATCCTACGCCACGCGCCAATGGGCGGATTTTTCGTATAAGCTGGAGGACGGCGAGTCCCTGGCCGAGGTGCAGACCCGGAATGTGGCCGCCTTGGGTGCGGTGTTGCGCGAATATGCCGGGCGGTGCGTCGCCGTGGGCACCCATGGCACGGCCTTGTCCACGATTATTAATCATTATGCCCCCACCTTCGGCGCGGAGGATTTTTGGGATATGGCGGGGCGTATGCCATGGGCGGTGAAGATGGCCTTTGACGGCCAGCGGTGCGTCGCCATTGAAAAAATCGACCTCTTTGCCCAAAAGGAATTGATTCTTGGGCATTTCCCCTACAATTCCTTTGGCGCGTACCCTTATGTGGTGATGTGCGCCCGCCGCGCCAACGCCCAAGGCCAATGGGAATGGCTTTTCGTCCGGCACAAAAACCGGGCCTGGGAGCTTCCCGGCGGGCGGGTGGAGCCCGGCGAAACACCCATGGAGGCCGCAAAACGCGAGCTCTACGAGGAAACAGGGGCCACGAAATGCCGCCTCCACCCCGCCTTTGACTTCACCTGGCACCGGCCGGATTCCGCCCTTGGGGACGGTCACAGGCCGGGGCAGGTATTCCTGGCGGATATCACGGAGATGGGAACGCTCCCCAGCCACAGCGAGATAGCCGAAGTCCGCGCCTTTCCCGGTCTGCCCGACGCTGAACTCTCCTTCCCCATCCCCCACCCCTTTGTATTCAACGCCATGGAAAAATGGCTGGCCAAAAACACCCCCGAGGAATACTGGGATTTGCTGGACGAAGACCGCCAGCCCCTGGGCATTACCCACCGGCGGGGCCAGCCCAAGCCACCGGGAACCTATTCCACCGTCGTACATTCATGGCTGGTGAACACCAAAGGCGACATTTTGTGTACCCGCCGCGCCATGACGAAGCTGGGCGCGCCCGGCATGTGGGAAATCCCCTCCGGCAGTGTGGAAGCCGGAGAGCATAGCCGCCAAGCCGCCGTCCGCGAGCTACGGGAAGAAACGGGCATCGCCCTGCCCCCGGAAGCCGCCGAAGGGGGTATATTGTTTTATTCCCAGCGGGAGGACACCGCCTTCTGGGACAACTGGCTGTTCCGCTACGACTTCGACCTGGCCGATGTTGTTTTGCAAGAAGGGGAAACCATGGACGCACAAGCCCTGACGATTGAAAAAATCATGGAAATGACAGCGCAGGGGAGCTTCGCGTTGTGGGATACGGAAAATAAAATCAAGCATTTGAGAGGTGTACTATGAGCGCGGAAAAGGAAGCGCGTGTATGACCGGCTTTATCCAAGCCTATCAAAAAGCCGTGGACGAGAAATTCCGTCTTGGGAATATCGAGTCGTCCTACAACGCGCCCATCGCGGATTTACTTGCCTCCTTCGGTTGCCATGTCATTGACGTAAGCGGCGCACGCAAGGGTGCCAAGGACGAAAATACAGATTTGCTTGTTTGGCTGGACGGCGAAGACGCCAATGAATCCGAACCCTTCGCCGCGGTGGAGGTGAAAAAATTAGGGGACAGCCGCCAGCCTTCGCGCAAGCAAGTCAAAAATGCCGCCGCAAAGTATGGCTACGCCATTTTTACGGATAACATACGCTGGGAATTTTGGCGCGGCGGCGAAGAAAAGATGTACGACGGCATTTTACTCATAGAATCCGACGACAAGGGCAAGCCCGTGATTACACCCGAAAGCGCGGAAGCCTTTACCATTTTGATAAACAGCTTTCTTTTGCAAAACCCCGCGAACATCCAATCCTCAAACAAACTGGCCGAATACATGGCCAAGCACGCCCAAACCATACGCGGCCACATCACCCGTATTCTAAAAGAGGACGAAAACGGCCAGCCCGTTACCAGCCAACGCCAATACGACCTCCCGCTTTTTAAGGAACTGCTGGGACTGTATAACCGCATTAAAAACGATTTGCGCCCGTATCTTGACACACGGGGCTTTGCGGATATGTACGCCCAAACCATTGTGTACGGCTTGTTTATCGCCCGTTATAACGATGAAGCCGCTTCAACCTTCGACCGCTACAAAGCCATCGGACGCCTGAAGGAGGAATCCGCGCTACTTAGCCGTTTCTTTGCGCACATCACAAACACAGGCGCGAACCACCCCACCCTGGACGCAGTCATCGACAAGCTGTGCAGTTTGTATCAGCTCTGCGATATCTCCACCCTGCTACGCTGTGAAAGAGGCGGCGACACCATCGTACACTTCTATGAGGATTTTCTGGCCCATTACGACCCTGCCCTGCGTAAAAGGCTAGGGGTTTTCTACACGCCCCACCAAGTTGTACGCTACCTTGTGGCCATGGTGGACAAGCTACTGGTGGAGGATTTTAATATTGCGGGCGGCTTGTCCAACAACGATACGCTACAAATGACCGTGGACTCTGAGCAATACCAAATCTCTAGAGCCAAGTCCCGCGCTACCCAGGAAATATCCGTCCCCCGTGTGGCTATTTTAGACCCTGCAACGGGTACAGGCACCTTCCACGCGGAAATCGTCAAGTACATAAAGGAAACCTATTTCTCCGGCGGACGCGCCCCCTTCTACGAAAAATATATCCGCGAAGAAAACGGACTGCTCTCCCGCATGATTGGCTTTGAAATCATGATGACCAGCTACGCCGTGGCGCACCTCAATGTGCGCCGCACCCTTGAGGAAACCCTGGGCCATAAAACCGACACCCCATTCCCCCTCAATATCTTCCTGACCAATACCCTTGCCAAGCCCAACACCACCCTTGAACGCAACCCCTACCACTATAACCTTTTCGACTTCTCGGCGGCGATAAGCGACGAAGCCTACAACGCCGACACATGGAAGGCCCGGCGGCCCGTGAAGGTGATTATCGGGAACCCGCCATACCTTGCGGCCTCGACCACGCCCTATGATATCGAGGCGTATAAAACGGAGGCGGATGGGGCGACGCCCTTTGGGGAGCGGAAGCATGGACTTAATAATGATTACGTAAAATTTTTTAGCTTCGCGGAAAAAATTATTAACCATAACAACGAAGGGGTTATTGCGTTTGTTTCAGACAACGGGTTTTTGGACAATCCTACTTTTAGAGGTATGCGGGGTAGTTTGCTACGAACATTCAATAAAATTTATATCGTAAATTTACATGGGAGCGCGAACAAACAAGAAACTGCCCCCGATGGAGGCAAAGACGAAAATATTTTTAATATCAAGCAAGGGGTATCGCTTTTTATCGGTTGCAAGACCACAACCGGCTCTGGCTGGGCGAGGGTGTACTATTGTGATTTATGGGGGAAACGTAAGGACAAATTTACCGCGCTGACCGATAGAATGCTTGATTTTACACAAATACAACCCGACCCAAAAATGGCGTATCTTATTCCCTTTGGGGACGAGGAAAAAGTACGATACGAAAAAGGGATACGCATATCGGAATTGCTCCCACTGCATGTCACAGGTGTACAGACTAATAACGATGTTGCGGCAATCGCAAATAACAAAAGCGAACTTATGCGCCGAATTGATATTGTAAAAAATGCACCAAACGATGATGCCATCCGCGAATTGTGGGGCAAGTTTAGTAGCGGTCAAACGGCAGAGCGAATACAAAACGATGTTTTATCACCCCATGGAAATATTGCCTCCATCTGCTTCCGGCCTTTTGACGAACGCTGGACATACTATTCCGGCATGTCATGCGGATGGATGCACAGACCACGGGAGCGTAAAATTATCGGGCATTTATTAGACCCTGCATATACCCCGGCAGGAAAAAATTTTGGCCTTATATTTACTAGGGGGGACTCCACGCCAAATACGTTCTCCATGGTTTTTGTAAGTGACACATTAATTGACAACCGCGTAACCGCAGCCGCTCAATCCGGGAATTATGCCTATATCGCGCCCCTCTACCTCCACAACGAAGCCACTTCCACATGGCTACCCAACTTCAACCCCGCCACCCACGCACAGCTCACCCCCCATCTTTCCTT
>WQSR01000032.1 GCA_009787785.1 Defluviitaleaceae bacterium | reverse complement strand
TCCCCCGCCCGCTACCGAACCCGCCCCACCCGCCGGACCCAGAACCGGCGACACCGGCCCCTTCAAAACCATCGCCATCAAGGAGAAAAAGACGACTTATTTTCACGCGGTAGGCATTCTTTCCTTTATTGTGGGCGCGGCATGTATGCTTGCCTTCGGGTTTTTCCTATACCTGCCCGGCATTGAGCGGGGGCACAACATCGCCCTGCGCTACGCCCAGCGGGAGGTGGAGAACACCGCCAGCCTTCACCAGCAAGAAATCGACACCCTCAACGCCGACAAGAACCGTCTGCGCGACCAAATTACGGAGCGCGACGCCGAAATCACCCATTGGCAGACCCAATATAACCAGAATGACCGCATCATCCGCGTGTTTATGGCCAATTCGCGCTACCATATGGGCAACATAGAGGACTTGCGCGAAGCGGTGAACATACTCATGCGCGTCCCATTGGAGGGTCTGCCCATAGACATCGTCGCCATGGCCGAAGCCATTATGGAATCCGCCCTGCCCCGCCTGGCCACCCATTACGCTACCGGGGGCATCGCCAGCTTCAACGACGGGGATTATGACCGGGCGTTGATTCAATTGGAGGACGCACGGCTCTTTATCACGCCCCACAACCCCCAGTTCGCCCACCTGCTGTACCATTTGGGCACGCTGTATTATCGTATTCCCGCCCGCAGTGAGGAAGCCATCGAGGTGCTCGTCGAACTGGCCGCCCTGGAAGGCTTCGCCACCCTCCCGGCCAACCCATGGAACGCCCGCCGCGCCCGTGTGGCGGATATGTTGGAAAATATGGGTGTGGCCTTAGACTAACAGACTTTCGCCGCGGCGGTGCGTATCTGTTTTCAGCAAGCAAGTTTGCTACACTTAGTATAGGAGGTCTTACCCATGACAAACAAATCTATTTTTGGCCTAAGTGAAAACATCGCCGCCGCCCTGAGTTACCTTTTCGGAGCCTTCTCCGGTGTGGTCGTGCTGATATTGGAGCGCGAAAATAAGTTTGTGCGCTTCCACGCGCTGCAATCCACGCTGTTTTTCCTGTTCCTGTATGTAATCGGCGCGATTCTCAACTTTGTCACCAGCATCCCCCTGCTGGGCTGGCTACTCGGCCTTGCCATCAATCCTTTGCTGGTGATTGGCGGCGTACTCATGGTACTCGTCGCACTCTTCCTCATGCTAAAAGCCTACGAGGGCACTACCTTCAAGATTCCCATTTTGGGCGAAGTGGTTTGGGGACAGATTTTTAAGTAGACACAAGCGGTCTTATTTAACCCCCCGCGTTCATATAGTTTAATACTATAGGAATGCGGGGGGTTTTTATGTCGCGGGTTATTGTGCTGGGGGTTTGCCTGGCGGTGGCGGGGTTGCTTGCTGTGCTGGTATTGCTTTTCCCCACCGCCGACGCGGACAGGATTTACATACATATGGTCATCCATGGCGTTCCCGTGGGGGGGATGACCCCGGAGGAAGCCATGGAGGCGTTGCGGGAGCGGTTCCAGCCGGAATTGGCGTCACTGCGCATACGCTACACCCTGGAGGGGGAGGAGGTGGCCGAGCGCGGCTATGAGGCATTCGGTGCGCACTTTGATTTTACCGAAGTGGTGGAATCGGCGCAGGTTTATGGCCAGGTGCGCAATTTGTGGCGGCGGTTGACCCGTCTGCTGGGGCGAGCCCACGAGATTACGACCCCGCCGGTTTTTCGCTTTGACCCGGCACGGATAGAAAATGAAATAACTGAAATCGCCGGAAAACTGCACCGCCCCCCCGTGAATGCGCGGCTTTCCCATCAAAACGGGCAAATCGTGGTGTTGCCGGAGAAACCGGGACTGGCCATAGACACGGCCTTGGCCATCGCGCACACCCAGGCACTGCTGGCGGAGCTGGCCGAGGGGACGATAGCCCTCACCCCCCGCGTCCTGCCGCCACGCTATACCACGGCGGATTTGAATTTCACCGTCAGTGTCCTTGGCGCGTACCAGACATTTTACCTGGGCGGCTTTGACGACCCGCGCATCCGCAATATCAACAAGGCGGCGGGCCGGATACACAACCAAGTAATTTTCCCCGAGGAAATTTTCTCCACCGGGACGGTTATCGGGGCGCATTTGCCCAACAGCGGGTATGAAGCCGCGCTGGTTTTGGTGCGGGGCGAGCCTGTGGAGGATATCGGCGGCGGCGTGTGCCAAGTCGCCACCACCTTGTATAACGCCGTTTTGCGTTCCGAGCTGAAGGTAGTACAGCGGCACAACCATTCGGCCCGGGTCAGCTATGCCGATTTTGGCTTCGACGCCACCCTCGCCGGGGATTGGTACGATTTAAAATTCAAAAACAATACGCCCAAGCCCATACTCATCACCGCCGAAATGGGCGGCGGTCGGCTACACATCGCCCTTCACGGCCTCGAAGGCCGGCCCGCCGGGCGCACCATCCGCTTCACCAGCGAGCGCACAGGCACAACGGAGCCCGGCCCCTATAAAGAAATCGTCGATGCCGCCCTGGCCCCCGGCCAGCGGGTCATCACCCTGGAATCCGTGATGGGCTACACCTACGAAGTTTTTAAGCATGTCTACATGCACAATCAGGCCGTGGAGCGGATACAGGTGAATACCTCCACCTACCGGCCCCTGCCGGGGGTTGTAAGCGTGGGAAGGTAGCTGTATAATTACGGCCATCCGTAGACTAAAATGGTGAAAAATGGTACATACTTCTGATGAACTGCCGATAATCACCCAGCGGCTGAAAGATAATATTATTGCGTTAATTCAAAAGGTGCCCTATTTAACTGAAGGGGAAACAAAAGCCTTCTTTGCTTACCTGCGCCTGACTTTGCTGTATGGCTTAACGCATAAAGTGGAGAATGCCTACACGTTTAATACCAGCGGATACCACAAGCATGATGTGGGTGATGCTTATAGCGTTGATATAAGCGAGACATTGGCCGCTTTGAAAGAAGAGCCGGATTTATCGGTATCTACCGCGCATAACCACCCCGACAGCATCTTCCCCTCGGATAAGGATTTCGCCATATTTTTCAAGCACACCATCCTCAAAAATATGGCCGTATGCGGAAATATAGGGAATCTTTATTTTATACAAAAGGGTCTTGCATTTCATGAAATAAATCAAGAAAAAACCCATAGTAAAATAATAAATAAATTAAATAAAACTATTAAAATTGAAGCACAACGATTCATGAGAGCCAGCGGCATAAGCTTTGAGATGTTAGACGCTTCCAGTGATGACAGTAAAGCCGAATGGTGCAGGGCCGTATCCAACGCTACGTTTCCCGCGATTTGCAACACAATTCAAGAATTTGATACGGGCTTCTCATTTTATTGCGAAGGTATGTGAATACAATGGCCGGAAAATTATTTAATAATCCTGATTTTATTAAAGAGCTAAAGCAAGACTTTGAGCGCGTGGATACTATCGCAAAAGCACAGAACAAAGAACCCATTGAAATCCTGGACGCCGAGCTTCAACATACCTTGGATGAAATACGGCAAATTTTCCACGAAAACGCGTTGGAAGTAAAAAAAAGAAGGCTCGGCATAATATCTGATATTTTGCCGAATTTTGATGAGAAATACAGTAAAAAAGAGGCTTTTAAAAATAACTTGGGGTTTGGCGAAACCACCGAAGCCGCATAAAACCTACAGCAAAAGGAACTGCATATGAAAACGGTAGCTTTTTATTCATATAAGGGGGGTGCGGGACGCACTCTCGCGCTGGCCTATACGGCAAAATATCTGGCGGAAAATCATTTTTCCGTTTGCATATTAGATATGGACTTGGAAGCCCCCGGCATACTTTATAAATTTGACCCCGAGCCTGACCGGGACAAATTGCATAATAAGCCGGGGGTTTTAGAATATATCCATTCCTGCATAGACGGCAACTATCCCGAATCGGTGAGCGAATATATTCATACATATGAAATAACCCCAAACGGCGGCTATATTAAACTGATGAGCGCGGGTAAGGGCTTGAACTTAACATACTGGAAAACCCTTGCCAAAATGAATTGGGACAATCTTTTTTTTGGGGAAGACAATAATGGTTTATTGTATTTTGAATACCTCAAGCACCAAATTGAAACGGAAATAAAGCCGGATTTCTTGTTTATTGATTCCCGCTCGGGCATCACGGTTTTAAGCAAGCTGTGTACCATGGCCCTTGCGGATAAGACCATCGTTTTTTCTGCCAACAATAGAGAAAATTACCACGGCACGGGCTTGATGTACCGGCAGATTGCCTCCGCTTCATATCATGAGAAAAATCAGAAGATAGATGTATTTTGCGCCCTCACGCGTATACCCATGCCCCTCTCTGCGGAAACCTCTGCCATTGTTGCCCAAGCGAAGAAGAAATTAATTGAAGCGGTAGGTGCGCCCGGTTTGTCCGATGCTGATATTACCGTTATCCATTCCGAGCGGAAAATTGAGATGGACGAGCAAAACATCCTGCGAAAGAATACGAATGGCCGAACCCAAAGCCATATATATGGCGATTATTATCGGCTAATTACTAAAATTATTTCTACAAATGAATTAACAAATAAAAGAAAATCCATTTTTAATAAATCAGAATATTATTTTTATGAATATGACAATAAAGGCCGCGTGGAAGAACTGCTGGAGACATTGCGGGGAGGCCAATCAATTAATGCATTTTACAGCGACCTGCAATCCAAAAAAGCGAGTGGCATCACTTCCTGCGACATTTTATATAAATCGGCGGTATACAACCGATATAACGACAATCTCACCGACGCCATAGCTGATTTATCCACAGCCTTGCGCCTTGATGCCGGAAAAAATAAAAAATTGCAAGCGGAAATATGTTATTTAAGAGGCTTGATTTTTTTATACGATTTTAATAATTATAATGACGCAAAAATTGATTTTGAGATGGCCCTTTCGTTAAATAAAAGCATTAATCCAACATTACGATATGAATTGGCTATTTGCCTGTTGGGTGTTGAATTGTTCGATGAGGCTTTAAAAATGATTCAAGCATATATCAAAATAAATAAAACCGATTATAAAGGCTATCATTTAAAGGGAGTCGTTAAAGCAAGTATAAAAAATAAAATAAATTTAACAAAAAATCAAATGTTGCTAAAAAAAAGAGAAATAATAAAACTTTTTACCAAATCTATAGAGCTTAACGATAGGTATAAGCATTCGTATAATGACAGAGGAGTTGAGTATTATGATATTGGCGATTTTGAACGCGCACTAATAGATTATAACAAAGCAATCGAACTCGATTCGAAATTTACATGGGCTTATAACAATAGAGGGAATGCATACGCATCAATGAATGAAATTGAAAGAGCTTTAGATGATTACAATAAAGCTATTGGAATTAATCCAAATTATATGTTAGTGCACAACAACAGAGGTTATTTGTATATGAAGCGGGGAGATAATGATAACGCGTTGCATGATTTCAACAGGGCTATTGAATTGAATCCCCAAAACGCCCTAGCGTATATTAACCGAAGCGAACTCTATAAAAAAATGGGCAGAAATGAAGAAGCTGAGCTGGATGAAAAAAAATATCATGAACTAACCTTGCAGGGGTAGCCTCTTTTTAACCTTTCACCATATAAGGGGCTGTCTTATGAAAAAATATAAAAAAAGCCGCGTTCGCGGCTTTTTTGGCAGTTTTATCCAATTCCTCCAAGCGGGGTTATTCCCCTGCTTCTCTGCGTCTGATTTCGTCGATGCCGTCCTCGGCCATTTTTATCATGACCTGACCGCCGGAGCGGTGCATCCGCGCCTTGGTGAAGTAGGTTTTCGCCGACGACAGGTCGTTCACCCGCAGGCTCAGCTCCCCAACGATAATGCTGATTTGCTGTGCGGCGTTGGGGTTGACTTCTGTGTTCTCGAAAACGGAAATGTAGGCTTTGTGCGCTCTTTCCAGGGCGTAGTCTTCCATTTGGGTATCTTCACAATCCTTGTACAGCCACATCAGGCGCAACCAAGCCTTCGCCACCAATAGATGGCTGTGGGTATAGAACAAATCCGCGCCCTTCAACGCAAGGTAATACCCGGCAAAGATTTCGTTGATATTACGCTCCTTGGCGAAGGTAAGCCCCAGTCCCTTTCCATATGCGGTGATTTTGCTTGTATTGGGATAAAAACGGGAGGCGATGGCTGTCTTCATGGACGTATCGAAATTGCTGAAATAGCAATGGGTGCAGGTGACGAGCTCGTAATGGGTGATGTCGATGCCCTCATGCCGGGTGCGGAAATCCTTCTCGCGCTCGATGACCTTCAGGCGTGTGTCCCGCGCACCGTAGGTGGTGAAGTTCTTCGCGCACAGGGGGCATTCGAATTTCTTTTCGTATATCATTTCATCTGATGTGGCGGGGATTTGCAACGAGTATTTTTTATGCCCCTGGGGGAATAAATCGGTATTGGTATCCAGCGCGGTGGCTGTGACGGGCGCGGCTTCTTTTTTGGGGGCGGCGGCGGGCTGGGCGGGGGTGGCAGACACAGGCGCGGCAGACGCGGGCGCGGCAACGGGCGCGGCGGCAACGGCGGCGGGCTTTCCGGCGGTGAAAGTTGAAACTTTCAAATCCGTTATTTTTTCAAGCCTTTCGCAAAGGGCCTTGAGCATGGCAAAAGTCACCTGGGGCTGATGCTGTAAAAATTCATAGGCATTGGAACGGTTTACGGCAAGCACGATAACCGGCTCGGTCTCCGCCACGGTGGTGGAGGTTCGGGGCCGGTTCAAAAACAACGTCATCTCACCAAAAAAATCGCCCGGATTCAACTCGGCGATTTTCACTTCATTGGCCTTTTTGTAATTCCTATACACGCCCACCTTCCCGGAAAGGAGAAAAAACATTTCATCGCCCATGCCATCGCCCTCGGTGGTAATGGCATTGCCCTGCGCAAAGCGCATGGTGGTGGCACTGTCGCTCAGTACCTTCATTAAATCCACGTTCGCGTTCATTATATCGCCCCTATCAAAATTAGTCCGCCCAGTATAACGCATATTTATATAAAATGTAAATTTTTATCCCATTTTGCCATTGGAAACATTTTCACCCTCCAATGTGAATACGATATTTGTAATCAAAAATAGAAAGCGGCGTGTATGCAACGGTTCAAGGCTCCCTTCAATATCCGAAAGAAGGCACTATATACCATGTTATTTATGCAGCTCGCACTTGTTGCGCTGGTGGGGCGTATTTTTTACATACAAGCCTTCCGCGGGGAGGAATGGCAGGCCCTGGCCTTCGAACAGCAAACCCGGGACCGGCTCATCGCGCCCAACCGGGGCAGTATCTACGACCGGAACATGGTGGGCCTGGCCGTGACGGAAACCGTGGCGTCGGTAAGCGTCATTTACGCGCAAATCCGCGATTTACCCGTCACGGCCCATACCCTGGCGCGGGAATTGAACCTGGACGAGTACGATGTGCTGGAGAAAATCTCCCGGCGGGTGGCGTTGGTGCGGGTGGCCAGCCAGGTAGACAAAGCCACCGCTGACCGCTTGCGCGGGATGAACCTCCCCGGCGTGGTCATCGACGAGGACATCCGGCGGGTATATCCCTTCGGCTTCCTGGCGTCCCAGGTTATCGGCTTCGTCGGGCGCGACAACCAAGGCATCATCGGCCTGGAGGCCAAATACGATGCCCACCTGCGCGGCCAGCCGGGGCGCATCCTTACGGAAACCGACGTAGCCGGGCGTGTGCTGGAGCACGGGCGCATTTACCGCGTGCCGCCCACCGACGGCTACAGCCTGGTGCTGACCCTCGATGTCATGCTCCAAGCCTATGCCGAGCAGACCATCGAGCTCCTGGTGCGTGAAAAAAACGCCCTGCGCGGCGTTATTATCCTTATGAACCCCCAAAACGGGCAAATCTACGCCCTGGCCAACAAGCCCGACTTCGACCTCAACGACCCCTTCACCATCCAAGACCCCGCCCTGGCCGAAATCTGGGACACCTTCAACCAAGAGGAGCAAATGAACAAGCTGAACCAAATGTGGCGCAACTTCGCCATCAACGACACCTACGAGCCCGGCTCCACCTTCAAAATCGTCACCTCTGCCGCCGGCATCGCCGAAGGTATCATCACCACCCAAAGCATTTTCACCTGCTCCGGCTCCATGACCGTAGGCGGCCGGCAAATCAAATGCTGGCGTTCCCCCCGCTCCCACGGGGCGCAGAGCTTTCTGCAAGGGGTGCAAAATTCCTGCAACCCGGTGTTTATGACCGTCGGCGAGCAACTGGGCGCGGAGCTTTTTTACGATTATCTCATGCGCTTTGGCTTCCGGGAGAAAACGGGCATCGACTTGCCGGGGGAAGCGGTGGGTATTTTATACCCCTTGGAAAAAATCGGGCCGGTGGAGCTGGCTACCATGGCCTTTGGGCAAAGCCTGACCATCACGCCCCTGCAGCTGGTGCGGGCGGCGGCCACGGTAATTAACGGCGGCTACCTGGTCACGCCCCATGTGGGGATGCGCCTGCTGGATTCGCAAGGCCGTATCGTGGAGGAATTTGCCCCGCCCCGTGGCGAGCAGATTTTACCCGCCGAGGTGAGTGAAACCATGCGCTTTATTTTGGAATCCGTGGTGAGCGAGGGCACGGGGCGGCGCACCTACATCCCCGGCTTCCGGGTGGGCGGCAAAACCGCCACCAGCCAAAAGCTTCCCCGGGGCAGTGGCAAATATATTTCATCCATTATGGCCTTCGCCCCGGCAGAGAACCCCCAGGTGGTGGCTTTGGTGCTCATCGACGAGCCCACGGGCGCGTACTATGGCGGCCAAGTCACCGGCCCGGTGATGCAAATTTTGCTGGAAAACACCCTCCCCTACCTTGGGATTCGCCCTGTATTCAATGAAGTGGAGCTGGCCGTCCCCGGCACGGCCCCGGTCATCGTCCCCCACCTGCGCGGGCTGGAACGCGCCGAAGCCCAGCGTATGCTCAAGGAAGCGCGCCTGGGGTTTGACATAGTGGGGGAGGGTAATACTATAATTGACCAATTCCCCATCCCCGGCGAGCTGGCCAACCAAGGGGAGCGCGTTTTGTTGCGGGCACAGTGAAAATTTATGGTTTCCTTGGAGGTACGCATGAATCAATATAAATTATCCGACCTGCTTATGGGCATCCCCCACGAGGTTTTGCAAGGCGCAATTGATTCCTATGTGTCGGATGTTGTTATGGATTTTAATAAAGTGTCAATTGGTGCGTTTCTTGTCAGCCGAAGAGGCTTGAATGTGGACGGGCATCGGTATATTATGGAAGCGGACAGGAAAGGGGCGGCGGCGTACCTCGTCGAGGACAAAACAGCGGCGTTCCCCCCCGGCAAGCCCATCATCTACGTGGAAAACACCCGTAAAGCCATGGGCCCCATCGCCGCCAACCTGTACGGCCATTCTTCACGCAATATGCGGCTCGTCGGCGTTACCGGCACCAACGGGAAAACCACCACCACCCACTTCATCGAAAACATCCTGCGCGCCAGCGGGCGCAAAACCGGGCTCATCGGCACGGCGGGGATTCAAATAAACGGCGAAATCTTTGACTTTCCCTTCACCACCGACACTACCCCCGACCCGCTGGAATTGCACCGGATTTTCGCCAAGATGCACCAAATGGGCGTACAAGACGTCATCATGGAGGTTTCCTCCCACGCGCTGGCGTTGCACAAAATGGAAGGGCTGACCTTCGACATCGGGGTCTTCACCAACTTGACCCAAGACCACCTCGACTTCCACGGTACGATGCAAAACTATCACGACGCCAAGGCACAGCTTTTTAAAATCAGCCGCACAGCCGTAGCCAACGCCGACGACCCCGCCACCCCCACCATGCTCAAGCTTTTCACCGGCGACCCCTGCCTGTATTACAGCCTGCAAGCCGACGCCGACCTACGCGCCCTACATATCCAAAACACGGCGCAGGGCATGACATTCGACCTGGAAGCCGGCGGCCTGATGCAATATTTTACCCTCCCCGCCTTGGGGCGGTACAACGTATACAATTGCCTTGCGGCCATCGGGGTGGCACAGTTGCTGGGCGTCCACGCGGCGGCCATCCGGGAGGGCGTGGCACAGATTGCCCAAGTACCCGGCCGCTTGCAAGCCATCCCCAACCAGCGCGGCGTCCAGGTTTTCGTGGACTACGCCCATTCCCCCGACGGCCTGAAAAGCACAATCCAAGCCGTGCGGGAGCTTACCAACCGGCGCGTTATCACCCTCTTCGGCTGTGGCGGCGACCGGGACAAGGAAAAACGCCCGCAAATGGGGCGCATCGCGGGGGAGCTTTCCGATTATGTGCTCCTCACCTCCGACAATCCCCGCACCGAAGACCCGGCGGAAATCATCCGCCACATCGAAGCCGGTGTGAAGGAAACCCCTGTCCTGTATGAAATCAACGAAAACCGCCGGGAGGCCATCTGCGCCGGGGTCAAGCTATTGAAAGAAGGCGACGCCCTCATCATCGCCGGCAAAGGTCACGAAAATTATCAAATCATCGGCACCACCAAGCACCATTTTGACGACTATGAAGTGGGATGTGAGGCATTATGCGACTGAGCATGGAAGCAATCATTACCGCCTGCAAAGGAACATTGCTTTGTGGCAACCCCGATGACGCCATCATAACCGCCATTGGCATCGACACACGAACGCTGACGCCCGCCCAGGGCAAGGAAGGCCCATTGTTCGTCCCCATCCGGGGGGAACGCTTCGACGGCCACGATTACATCCAGCAAGCCGCCGCATCCGGCGCGGTTTGCGCCCTCACGGAAAAAAACATTTCGCCCCCCTCCCCCGCCATCCCCCTTATCCAAGTCCCCTCCACCCGCCAGGCCCTGCTGGACTTAGCCGCTTATTACCGCCGCATCCACGACATCAAAGTGGTGGCCGTCACCGGAAGCGCGGGCAAAACCACCACCAAGGAAATGATGGCCAGCATCCTGTCCCAACGGTACAAAACCAAGAAAACGCTGGGCAATTTTAATAATGACATCGGCCTCCCCCTCTCCATTTTCCAGCTTGAGGCCGACGATAAAGTGCTTGTGCTTGAAATGGGCATGAACCACGCCAACGAAATCACCACCCTAAGCAAGGTGGGCGCGCCGGACATCGCCGTCATCACCCACATCGGCGACGCCCACATTGAAAACTTTGCCAACCGGGAGGGCATTCTCCATGCCAAGCTGGAAATTGTGGACGGCTTGCATCCCCAGGGCATAATTATCTTCAACGGCGATGACCCCCTCCTCACCGGGCCCATCGCTGATATAAAGGTAAAATCCTTTAGGCAACGCTATCCCGGCGCGGCCAATATTATTCACACCCAACCCCGGGGCATGACCGAAACCCGCTGTCATTTCCGCATCGACGGGCAAGACATACACCTCACCGTCCCCCTCCCCGGCAACCACATGGTGATGAACGCCTTGCTCGCCGCTTCCGTGGGTATCGAAATGGGCTTGACCCCCTCGGAAATCGCCCAGGGCTTCGACGCGCTGGAGGTGCCCGGCGGGCGGCTTTCGATTCTCCACGGCCAGGGCATGACCATTATCAACGACGCGTACAACGCGAACCCCGCCTCCATGCGGGAGGCAATTAAAGTGCTGTTGCTTGAGGAGACAAAATCCCGCCGGGTATGCATCCTGGGCGATATGAACGAGCTGGGCCATGTTTCCGAAGCGCGCCACCGGGAGCTGGGCGTCTACGCCGCTTCCTCGGGAATTGACCTCCTGGTTGCCATAGGCCCCATGGCGCGGCATATCCACAAGGGCTACCAATCGGCGTCGGAGGGCGCGTTTTCCGCCCTGTACTTCCCGGATATCGCCGCCTTCATGCAACAGTGGCGCAATCTGCTTTTCCCCGGCGACATTATTTTGGTCAAGGCTTCCCGGGGCATGGCCTTTGAAAATATCGTGGAGGGGCTGATTTCATGAATAATGCCATATATGCCATACTGGTCGCCTTCATTGCCAATATTATCCTTTGCCCCATGCTAATACCCTATTTGATTAAACTGCGCTTCGGGCAATACATCCGGGAGGACGGCCCCTCCTCCCACCACAAAAAAGCGGGTACGCCCACCATGGGCGGCATAATCATTATCTCCGGCTTTTTAATTTCCGCGCTTATTTTCATGCGGGGCAACCCGGAGGCCATGGCCATTGTAGGAGTGACGGTGGCCTTCGGCTTCATCGGCTTCCTGGACGATTTCAAGAAAAAAATCCGCAAGCAAAATCTGGGCCTGCGGGCATGGCAAAAATTCCTTGCGCTGATTATCGTATCCGTGGCCTTTGTGCTGTTTTGGCGCACTTTGCCCGGCTATTCCACGGAAATCCTCATCCCCTTTTTCCCGGAAATCGTCCTGGATTTGGGCATCTTCTACCCGGCCTTCGCCTGTTTGATTTTTTTAAGCTCCACCAACGGAGCCAACCTCACCGATGGCCTGGACGGCCTGGCGGCGGGGGTCACGGCCCTCATTGTCGTGTTCTTCATGTTTGCGGCGTGGATGTTCAACTCGCCCATTTTGCCTGTCACAGGCGCGGCGGTGGGCGCGCTCATGGGCTTTTTACTGTTCAACTCACATCCGGCCCGGCTGTATATGGGCGATACCGGCTCTCTGGCCTTGGGCGGATTCGTCGCCGCCATTGCCCTCATGCTACAGATGCCGCTGTTTTTGCTCATCGTGGCGGTAATATATGTAGTGGAAACCCTGAGCGTGATTATTCAAGTGGGATACTTTAAGCTCACACGCCGACGCTTCTTTAAGATGGCCCCCATTCACCACACCTTTGAATTGTCGGGCTGGCCGGAGACGAAAATCGTTGCCTTTTTCTACGTCATCACGGCGATGGCCTGTTTGCTGGGATATTTGGCTTTACAAGGAGTTTAGTGCATATGGATTTTACCGGAAAAAATGTGCTGGTCTGCGGCATCGCCCGGAGCGGCATCGCCGCGGCGAAGCTACTGCTGGCGAAGGGTGCCAACGTAAACCTCCAGGACGTGCGCAAGGAGGTAGGCCCCGAGCCGCTGAAGGACGTATTTTACATACTGGGGACAGAGCCCGACGAAATCGTGCAAAATTATGACCTCATCGTCATCTCCCCCGGCATTTCCGTTTATAAGCCCTTCGTGCAAAAGGCACAAGCCCTGGGCATGCCCGTGTGGGGGGAGGTGGAGCTGGCCTACCGTTGCTGTCCCTGCCCCATGATTGCCATTACCGGAACCAACGGGAAAACCACGGTGACGACCTTGACAGGGGAAATCCTCAAACGGCACAACCCGGGCACCGTGGTGGCGGGGAACATCGGCGTACCCCTGACGGGCTTAGTCGGGACGCTGGACGCAAATGACCGGGTGGTGGCCGAAATCTCCAGCTTCCAATTGGAAACCGCCGTGGCCTTTCGCCCCCATATCAGCGCGGTGCTGAACATGACCGAAGACCACCTGGACCGCCACGGCGACATGGATACCTATATTCATATGAAGGAACGCATCTTCGCCAACCAAGGGGACGGCAATTTTGCGATTCTCAACTATGAAAACCCCATCACCCGGGAAATGAAGCCGCCCTGCAAGGTAATTTACTTTAGCTCCACCCGGTTGCCTCGCATTTCCACGGGGGTGTACCTGCGGGACGCCACGATTTATGCCCGGCTGGACGAAAGCCAGCCCGAGGAATTTGTCGCACAGCTAATGCATATCCGCGCCCACCCGGAGAACGCCCTGGCCGCCACGGCCCTATGCCTATGCGCCGGGGTTCCCGTGGAAACCATTGCCGAAGGACTGCGGGCCTTCAAGGGCGTGGCCCATCGCTTGGAATTTGTGGAAACCCTGTACGGCGTGGATTATTATAACGACTCCAAGGCCACCAACGTGGACGCCGCCATACAGGCACTCAAGGCCACCAACCGGCCCGTGGTGCTTATCGGCGGCGGATACGACAAGCAGACGGATTTTTCCCCATGGGTGGCGTATTTTCCCCAGCGGGTAAAGCGCGTGATTCTCCTGGGGCAGACCGCGCCGCAAATCAAAGCCGCCTGCGACGATGTGGGCTACACGGCCTACGAGGAAGCAGAATCCCTGGAGGGCGCGGTACAATTGGCCGCCTCTTACGCAAGCCCCGGCGATTGTGTTATACTTTCCCCGGCGTGCGCCAGTTTTGGCATGTTCACCAACTTCGAGGAGCGCGGCGACAAGTTTAAAGAATATGTAAGGAGGCTGCCATGACCGATACGCGTAGCGTGACCGGGACGCGCCCCCCGAAACCGCGAAACAATCCTGCGCAAACCAAGCCCACCACCGTGGTCAGCGTGGGTTCAATGGATTATACTTTATACCTGGTCGTCATCATCTTGGTGTGCATCGGCGTAATCATGGTCTTCTCCGCCAGCTATGTGCGCGCCGCCACCCGCATTATCTTCAATCAGGACGCCTTTTACTTCCTGCGGCGCAACGGGTTGATGGCCATCGGCGGCTTTATCGTGATGAATATTACCGCCAATGTGTACTACGGCTGGTATAAGCCCTGGGCGCGGTTGCTATACGCCGTCACCATCGGCTTGCTGATTGCCGTCTTGTTTATTGGCCTGGGCTCCGGCGGTGCCATCCGCTGGCTCCCCATACCGGGCACGGATTTTGCCTTCCAGCCCTCGGAAATCGCAAAAGCCGCCGCCATTTTCATCATGGCGTGGATGGTGAGCGAATACGAGGGCGGGCTTCGCAACTGGCCGGGCTTTTTAATTTACTGCGGGGTGGCCGGGCTGATTACCGGCCTGGTTATGTATACCGGATTTTCCTCGGGCATCATTGTGGCGGTTATCGCCTTTGGTATGATTTTCATTGCCAGCCCTCATATTTTACGTTTTGTTCTCATTGGCGCGGCGGGGGTGGCGGGTGCCGTGGGGATAATTGTATTTGGCGAGGGCTTTCGTATTGCCCGGGTAGCCGCGTGGCGCGACCCCTGGGCTTATTTCGATGACGTGGGCTTTCAAATTGTTCAATCCCTTTACGCCATCGCCAGCGGCGGCCTTTTCGGCCTGGGGATAGGGGAATCCCGCCAGGCCACCTTCGTGCCCGAAGCCCACAACGATATCATCTTCGCCATCATCGCCGAGGAGCTGGGCTTAATCGGCGCGGGGCTGGTCATGCTCCTCTTCGGCATTTTCATCTGGCGCGGCATTAAAATCGCCCTCAACGCGCCGGATACCTTCAGCTCTATGACTGCCATCGGCATCGTCTTCGGCATCGCCTTCCAAGCCATAATCAACATCGCCGTTGTCACCAATGCCATCCCCAATACCGGCGTAACGCTCCCCTTTATCAGCTATGGCGGCACATCCCTTATCGTCAGCATGGCTCTGGCGGGGGTATTGCTAAATATTTCGCGCTACAGCAAGGAGCGCGGGGGATAACGTCGCCCTGGTAAATTGTGTTAATGCGCAAGGAATATATTTTTTCCCTTGACATATCCCAAGCCGTGGGGGTATCATTACATATTCTTAGAAAATGTCCGGGAGTACCACATGCCCAAGCTTAGCAAAGAAGAGCGCAAGAAGATTCTCCGTGCCGCGTCTTTGCTGACCCAACTGGCTATCGGGACCATAGCCTGCATCGGTCTTGCGGTTTTTTTTGGCCTTTTCCTGGATAACCGTTTCGGAACGAGCCCGCTGTTTACGCTTGTTTTCGTGTTTATTGGGATTATCGCCGCGTTCAAGTTTATGTATGACACGGCAAAACGTGTTTGAGAGGGGTACCGGGTACGTGGACAACTATCCGTCGATGGAGCTTTACGCCAAGCGCATGACCCTGATTATCGGATTTGCATTTTTACTTATATCAGCAGGTGGCTTCGTTTTTTACCGCTCCTGGGAAGGGTTGCCCTTCACTTTGGGCGCGGCTGTAACCGCCGCTGTATGCGTGCTGAAGGTTTTCTGGCTGAAAAAAACCGTATCGGAAGTAACGGAAGTGGATGCCGCCGTCGCCGTCAACTATATACGCATCCGGTCGCTGTTGCGCAATCTGTTTACCCTGGCGGCTTTGGTGGGGGCGGGTTTTTTGGCCAACGTGGAGGTACTGGGGTTGCCCTTTTTATTCGGCGCGGTCTTCGGCGTCTTCACCAAGCCCATAGCCAGCTATTCCATGGGTTTCTTCACCCGCAAGGACTATAAGGAAGATTTTAAGGACGAAGGAGCGAACCCCAATGTTTGACGTAACCGTACCGATTCATGGCGTGGTTAGCCTGTTCGGCGTTGACCTTTGGATTACCAACACCATCGTTGTGAGCTGGGTAATTATGGCGGTGTTGCTCACCTTTGCCATCATCGCCCGTGTCAAGCTGAAAAAATTCACCGACAAGCCCAAAGGCTTCCAGAATGTGGTGGAAATGATGGTGGGTGCCTTCGACGGCTTCATGAAGAGCAATGGCAGTCCCAAAATCCAGTGGATGGGCGGCTGGTTCTTCACCTTGTTCGCGTTTTTGCTACTTTCGAATATTTTCGGCCTGTTACCGGGGCAACGCCCCCCCACCGCAGACTGGCCCCTGCCCTTCGCCTTGGCCCTGACTTCGTTTTTCTTCATCCAGTATTCCGGCATCCGCCACAACGGCTGGCAATACATAAAGGGGACCTACCTAAGCCCCCATCCCGTGTTCCTGCCCGTCAACATCCTGGGCGAGTTCTCCCGCCCCATATCCCTCAGTTTCCGTTTGTTCGGCAATATCCTGGGGGGCTTGATTCTGATTTCTTTGCTGTACGGGCTGGCTCCGGTGTTCACCCGCTTTGGTATCCCCGTGTTTTTGCATCTGTTCTTTGACCTTGCTTTCGGTGCCTTACAGGCCTTTATATTTACAATCCTCAGCCTGACCTTCGTAGGGTTAGCGGCGGCGGAGCGTTAAATAACGAAAGAAAAAGGGCATCGTCCCTATCATAAGGAGGAATGAAATATGCATCATCCGGTAGCATTTGTATTGGGTATGGCGTACATCGCAGCGGCAATCGCATTGTTGAATGGTATCCTTACCACCATCGGGCAGGGTAACGTGGCGTCCAAGGCCATTGAAAGCATCGCCCGCCAGCCCGAAGCCCGTGGCCCCATCACCACCAATATGTTCATTGGTTTGGCCATGGCCGAAACATCGGGTATCTACGGTTTCGTTATCGCCATCTTGATTCTCTTTGTACAGCCCCTCCTCTCCGACGACTTAATCAACCGGCTCATCGCTTCCTTCAGCCCGACAGCAGCCAACGCCGCATGTGACATTATAGCCTGCTTACCCATCTAGCCAGTTTTGCACAGCAAGACGAGAGGGATGATTGTAGTGAATCAAGGATTCCTGTTTTTACTTAACGCGGAGCCAAGGCTCTTTGGCATGGACCAGCAAACCTTTATGCAGTTGATTCCCCATTTGTTCAACTTCATTTTGCTTGCGGTTTTGCTGACCTTTATCCTGTATAAGCCGGTGCGTGCCTTTTTGCACGAACGGGCCGACAGGATTGCCAAAGAATTGGACGAAGCGGAACAAACGCGGCAAGCGGCCCTCGACTTGAAGAGCAAGTACGAGCAACAGCTGAAGGACATCGAAATGGAACGCACGGTGATTCTCGACGATGCCCGTAAGCAAGCCATCGAGCGGCGCAACCGCGACATGACGGAAGCCAAGAAGGAAATCGACGCGCTGAAAGCCCGCGCCAACGCCGAAATCGAAGCGGAGAAAAACCGGGTGAAGGACCAGGTGGAGCAATCCATCGTGGAGATTTCGTCGGCTATGGCGGGCAAGCTACTGGCCGCCAGCATCGACGTCAACGCCCACAGCCGCCTCTTCGACGAGGCCATGGCCGAGCTGGAAGCCACCGTGTTCAAGGGGGTATAGTGTATGGCTGACTTAGGCAAACGCTATGCCACCGCGCTTTTTGAGCTGTCTGCTGAGCAAGGCACCTTGGCCCAGTACCTGGACCAGACCACCTTTTTGCGCAACGCCCTCATGGAGGAGGAGTGTAAAACCTTCCTCACCCACCCCCGGGTAACGGGAACGGAAAAGAGCGCGTTCTTCGACCGGGTTTTCTCCCAGCATCTGGACAAGGATTTGATGGGCTTTTTGCATCTGGCGGTGTCCAAGAACCGGGAAGCCTTCATTTTGCCCGCGTTGAACCAGCTGGTGGAAATGATTCGCCGCCACCACAACCAGACCACAGCCCGGGTAAAATCCGCCGTGCCACTGACCGAGAGTCAGCTGGCCAGCATGGCGGCGTTGCTGACCCGTAAGCTCAACAAAAAAGTTGACGTGCAGGTGATGGTGGACCCCGACGTGATTGGGGGCATCAGCATTCAGGTGGACGGCTTCTACATCGACCGCACCCTGCGGAACCTGTTGCGGAATATGAAGGACGAAGTGAAACAAATTGTTAAAAAGGAGAGCGGCACATGATACTCAAGCCTGATGAAATCAGCTCCATTATTAAAGAACAAATCCGTGCCTATTCTACCAAGGTAGATGTGGCTGAGGCCGGGAGCGTTATTCATGTCGGCGACGGTATCGCCCGCGTTTACGGCCTTACAAACGCAATGAGCGGTGAGTTGCTGGAATTTCCCGGCGAGCTTTTCGGCATTGCGCTGAACCTGGACGAAGACTCCATCGGCGCGGTACTGCTGGGCCCGGACGACACTGTAAAGGAAGGCGACCCGGTAAAACGGACCAACCGCATCGCGGAGGTTCCCGTGGGCGACGGCCTGATGGGGCGCGTTGTGGACCCGGTGGGCGTGCCTTTGGACGGCAAAGGCACCCTGAAATACACCCGCACCCGCGTCATCGAGCGTATCGCCCCCGGCGTAATCGAGCGTAAGGAAGTAAACGTTCCTTTGCAGACGGGCATCAAGGCCATCGACTCTATGGTACCCATCGGCCGCGGCCAGCGGGAATTGATTATCGGCGACCGCCAAACGGGCAAGACCACCATCGTACTGGACACGATTATCAACCAAAAAAATACCGGCGTGCGCTGTGTGTATGTGGCCATCGGGCAGAAAGCCTCTACGGTGGCGCGGATTCACCGCACCCTGGAAGAAGCCGGGGCCATGGACTATACCACCATCGTGGCCGCCAACGCCAGCGATACCGCGCCCATGCAGTACATCGCCCCTTACGCGGGCTGTGCCATCGGCGAGGAGTGGATGGAAGAAGGTAAGGACGTGCTGGTGGTCTATGACGACCTCTCGAAGCACGCGGTAGCGTACCGCGCGCTGTCCTTGCTCCTTCGCCGCCCGCCGGGGCGCGAAGCCTACCCCGGTGACGTATTCTACCTGCATTCGCGCTTGCTGGAACGGGCCGCCTGTTTGTCGGAAGCCCGGGGCGGCGGCACGCTGACGGCGTTGCCCATCATCGAAACCCAGGCCGGCGATATCTCCGCCTACATCCCCACCAACGTTATCTCCATTACCGACGGTCAAATTTTCCTGGAAACCGAATTGTTCAACTCCGGCATACGCCCGGCCATCAACCCCGGCTTGAGCGTATCCCGCGTAGGCGGCTCGGCGCAAATCAAGGCCATGAAGCAGGTGGCCGGCCCCTTGCGCCTGGAGCTGGCGCAATATCGCGAGCTGGCGGCCTTCTCCCAATTCGGCTCCGACCTTTCCACGGATACCATGCTCCAGTTGCGCCACGGTGCGCGCATCGTGGAGGTATTGAAGCAGCCCCAGGGGCGGCCCCTCCCGGTGGAAGAGCAGGTATTACTCCTCTTCGCCACCGCCGTAACCCGGAAGGAAGTCTACGAATATACCGACAAACAAACCGGGGCCAAGAAGGAAATCCCCATCGAGAAGAAATTCTTCCGTCCGGTATTGCCACGCTACGTGGTGCGCACGGAAGCGGCCATGCTGAACTATTTCACCCAGGGCCATTACCTGGAAATCCGCCCGGAAAAAGACCGTGTGGATATCCTGAAGGAAATCCGCGAGAAGAAGGACATCCACCCCGGTAGCGAGCTGGCGAAGCTGACCGCCGCCACCATTGAGGACTTCCTGTGGATGCCTTATGAACAATTACTGCTCATCCTCAACGATGGGGAAAACCAGCAAGCCCTTGGGCTGACCCCGGAACGCAAACGCCAAACCGAGGACGCCTTGCTCATCTACAACTTCAACGAGCGCGAGGACTTGCGTACCCTGTGCAAGCGCGACGGCGGCCTGGCCCCCGAGGTGGAGGAGCGTATCTTCAAGGCGATTTCCCCCTACAGCCAATTCTCGCGGCTCATCGAGCGCGGCATCGACGGCGAGTTTAAGGACTTGATTCGCACCACCACCAATTTCCTTACCCGCCTGCTCGACCAACGCTTCCGCTCCTTCAACGAGCACGTCCTTACCATCCGCGAGCTCAGGAGCCAAGGGAAGGAACTGTCCCCCGAGTTCAAGGCGGAGCTGGTCAGCGACCTGCGCACTTTGCTTGCCCGGGACGAAATCGTGGAACTTTTCGAAAAATTTGAAAAAGCCTAGTCCTAGTGTCCAAAATAAGGAGAGCCGTATATGCCGTCAATGAAGGCAATTAAGCAAAGGCGCGCCAGCGTAAAAAATATGCAGCAAGCCATGCGGGCTATGAACCTGGTAGCCACGGCCAAGCTACAGCGGGCCCGGCAGGAATGGCAACACATAAAAGGCTTTGTGGAGGGCGCGGACAGCTTGACCCTCTCGGCCGCGGCGGATAAACGTGCGGCGGAGCATTTCTTTGTGCAAAACCGCCCGTCACGCAACGCCGTATACCTGGTGATTTCCAGTGACCGGGGCAAATGCGGCGGCTACAACCTCAACGTGGCCAAGGCGGCGGCACTCCACGCCAGCGATAACGGCAAAAACGCCAAGTTTATCGTGGTGGGTCAGAAGGGCTTGGAGTATTTCCTCATCCGGGGGCAGGTGGCGCACTATGAAGCTTTTCCCAAGTCACAGCCCAGCTATGAACAGGCGAGGGAGCTGAGTGCCCAGCTGATTGAACTCTATTGCGATGGGGAAAAGCGCGAAAAAGGCGACGAAAAGCCCATCGGTGAGGTGGACGAGGTGTACATCGTTTACACGAAGTTCACGTCTATTCTGGCCACCGAGCCCACCGTTGTGCAGGTTTTGCCTTTGGCGTCCCGCCTTGTGCATTTTACGGAGACCCGCAACATCCCCATGGAATATGACCCCAGCCCGGAAGGCTTCATTGATTACATGGTTTCCGACTATCTGAGCGCGTTTATTTACGGGGCGATGATGGAATCCGTGGTGTGCGAGCAAGCCGCCCGTATGCTGAACATGGACGCGGCGACCAAGAACGCCCAGGATATTATCGAGAACCTGACCTTGATGTTCAACCGGCAACGCCAAGGCGCGATTACCCAGGAAATAACGGAAATAGTAAGCGGCGCGAACGCGCTACAGTAAAGGCAAATTCTGTAGGAATTTGCGCCAGGAGGAACTATTTTGGCAAACACAGGTAAGATTTTGCAAATTATCGGTGCGGTAATAGACGTTCGCTTCGAGGGCGAGTTACCGGCTTTGTACAGCGCGGTGGAGGTGCCGAAGGCCGATGGGGAATCCGTCGTGCTGGAGGTGGCCCAGCATCTGGGCGACAGCGTGGTACGGTGCATCGCCATGGACTCTACGGACGGCCTCTCCCGGGGGATGCCCGCCATTGATACCGGCGGCCCCATCTCCATTCCCGTAGGGCCGGAGACTTTGGGCCGTATGATGAACGTCCTGGGGCACCCCATCGACAACAAGCCCCCACCCGCCGCCACGGAAAAATGGCCCATCCACCGGCAGGCTCCCGGCTTCGCCGACCAAGCCTCGGCAACGGAAATACTGGAGACGGGCATCAAGGCCATCGACCTGCTGTGCCCCTATGCCAAGGGCGGTAAAATCGGCCTCTTCGGCGGCGCGGGCGTGGGCAAGACCGTTATCATCATGGAGCTGATTAACAATATCGCCACCGAGCACGGCGGCCTTTCCGTTTTCTCCGGCGTGGGCGAGCGTACCCGCGAGGGCATCGACCTCTACAACGAGATGACGGAATCCGGCGTTATCAACAAGGCCGCTTTGGTATTCGGCCAGATGAACGAGCCCCCCGGGGCGCGGATGCGCGTGGGCTTCACGGGCTTGACCATTGCGGAGTATTTCCGGGATGTGTCCCGCCAGGACGTATTGCTCTTCATTGACAATATTTTCCGTTTCGTGCAAGCCGGCTCGGAGGTGTCTGCCCTGCTTGGGCGTATCCCCTCTGCGGTGGGTTATCAGCCCACTTTGGCCACCGACGTGGGCGCGTTGCAGGAGCGTATCACCTCCACGAAGACGGGCTCCATCACGTCGATTCAGGCCATTTACGTACCCGCCGACGACTTCACCGACCCTTCCGTGGCCACCACCTTTGCCCACCTGGACGCCACCACCAACCTGGACCGCGCCATCTCGGAGCTGGGCATCTACCCCGCCATCAATCCCCTGACCTCCACTTCCCGTATACTGGAAAAGAGCATCGTGGGCGAAGACCATTACAACGTGGCGCGGGATGTGCAATCGGCCCTGCAACGCTACAAGGATTTGCAGGATATCATTAACATTCTGGGTATGGACGAACTCTCCGAAGAGGACAAGAATACCGTTATCCGCGCACGCAAAATCCAACGCTTCCTGTCCCAGCCCTTTACCGTAGCGGAGAAATTCTCCGGCCATGCGGGTAAGTTCGTGCCCCTGGCAGAGAACATTGAGGGCTTTCGGCGCATCGTTTCCGGCGAGCTGGACCACATCTCCGAGGGCTTTTTCCTGTACGCGGGCAACATCGAGGAAGTCATCGAGCGGCACAATAAGTCCGTGGCTGGTGCTTAGCGAATTAAACCGTGGGGCTTCGCCCCACACCCCACGCGCTTTTTGAAAAAAGCGCGGCAAAAACTTTAACCTAAAACCGCCCTGGAGGTGCTTTACGTGGCGACTGATAAAAAAATCGAAATCCGTCTGCTGACCCCGGCGGTGCGCTCTACGCAAAGTCAATATAAATATCATAATGAAGCGGCGGACATGGTCATTGTGCGCACCATTACGGGCGACCGGGGCTTCCTGCACGGGCATGAGCCCTGCTCTGTGGTGCTGGACGCGGGCGTTTTGCGCATCCTGCGCGGCGACGACCAGGACGAGCTCAAGCTGGCCGTCCTCGGCGGCGTGGCCCAAATGGACGATAACATCCTCACCATCATTACCGAAACCGCCGACTGGCCCGAGGACATCGACCGTAACCGGGCAACCGCATGGCGTGACGATATACTGGCACGCATGGAAAAGGCCGAACTGGCGGAGCTGGAAGACTTGAAAAAGGAACTGCGCAGTGCGGAGCTCCTCATCACGGTCAGCGGCTTCCCACCCAGCGGAATCACCCACGAATAATAAAAGTTGAAAAAAAGCCGCGAACAGCGGCTTTTTTGGTAGTTTTTCACTTTATCCGGCTATATTACGGTTCGCGCAAATTGTTATCATATTGAACTCAAGGGCATTCATTTCGTCCTTAAAATCCTCACCGCATTCGATGATTATGTCGTTATCTTCATCTACCATCCAATTTACAACTACCTTATTTCCGTTTGCGGCGGCATCGTCCATGTCCAAAAGCATGTTTAGCAATAGTTTGGTAGTTGAACTGTTAAAGTATTTAAGCGCGCATTCAAAAGTGAATGAACCAAATTCTGATGAAAGGAAGCTGTTGAGCCAACCGCTTACATCTTTGAAGAAAACCACTACATTTTCATGGTAGCTCTCACCTTCAAATTTCAAATATCCGTTTTCTTCGTCAATAAGCACATACGGAGTAGAGCCTGTTTTTTGCACTTCGAGTTTGTATGCCATCACTTATTCCCTCCTATCGTTACAAACATGGTAAAAAAGGATAACCCATCGCCAAAGGGAACAAATGAATATTCAATCGGAGCATTTGCCCGCCTTGCAATTTCAATAAGACCAAGCCCCGCCCCCTTGCTTTCGGTATTTGGATTCTCTGCTTTAATCTGCGTTTTGTAATGTTCACGCAATTGCTTTTTGTCAAGGGTGTTAAGAAAATCCAAACGAACCTTAACTTTTTCCACATCATCGTTGTTAATTACATTACCACTTTGTAAAAAATATGTTTTGTCTTGTGAACCTAAGACAAAAACACCTTTGGGTGCATTGGCACGCTTGCTTCCTAAATCAAAGACCTCTTTTTCTGACGAATACATTAGCATATTATTCATTTGTTCAACAAAAACGGAAAAAATGGACTGGGATACCGAAAGAGATAATTCGTCAAATGCAGTCATATTGCGAATGGCCGCACCTATCCCCTCAATTCCCTCTGCCCATATAGGGCCGCTATAAATCACATTAATATTGAGCCTTTTTTTCATGTTATAATACTCAAGCATGTCCAATATCATGTCTATTCCTCCTCGAAGTGTAAGTGGGTATATTTATTTCTTCCGCCTTGCTTTGACATATACAAAGCCTTGTCGGCTCGCTGTATAAACTCCGCGCCTTTTCGCTGGTGAGAAACCTTTCCCGTGGTAATGCCAATCGAGATTGTCACATAAGATGCGGCTTTGCTTTTTTTATGTGGTATGTTTAACGCTTTAACATTTTCGTGCATTTTTTCCGCTATTGCACAAGAACCTTTTTCATCTGTGTTGGGTAAAACCGCGACAAATTCTTCCCCACCATAACGTGCGGCAAAATCATCCGTTCTTGTAATGCTCGACGATATTGCCTGAGCAACATACTTGATACATTCATCCCCCATGTTGTGTCCGTATTTATCGTTATATTTCTTGAAAAAATCTATATCAATCATCAAAACGCTTAATATGCCACTATCCGAACGGCCCAACGAATTTATGATATAACCCAACCGTTCCTCCATAAAACGCCTGTTGTATATGCCGGCAAGTGCATCAAAATACACTTTATCCTGCAAATCCATCTTGTTTGTATTTAAATTAACCGTTGTTTTATCAGACAACTTTGTGACGCGTCGAAGTTGTTTCAAAAGCTTTCCGTATTCAGTGACGATTTTTTCATATTTACTTGAATCATAAAGTTCGCCGCCCTTTATTGCCTCTACGTACGCGGAAGAGTCGTCAAGAATTTTTTGCTCTCTTTCGAACAAATCCATACGCATCACCTCAATGGTTGCGGCTTAAATGTTATTAATTCAACATCATCTCTGCGTGGCTGGTCATGGCGATATTTTTCAAATGCATTCCATATTTTTTTGGATATCACGGATTGTTTTTCAGTATGGTTTTCAAGGATTATCTTTTTAAATGTTGCATATCCGAAGGGCAAGCCCTGTTCGCCGCCAATTTGGTCGAAAAGCCCGTCCGAAGCTATATAAAATTTATTTGAAGAATTGTAGGGAATATGGGTTATTTCTACATCGTTTTTGCTATGCAACCTATGCTCGCCGACGTATATTTTTTGGCCTTTAATTTGAGCAACCTCGTCACCATTACAAATAAAGACATGGGTATGCCCGGATGAAATAGCGACATTTCCGTCATTAGATATAAATAGAACAGCAAGGTCGCATCCATCGTTAATTTCAGTCACACTGCGTCTTTTTTGAGCAATGGGAAGCGCGCCAAGAATTTTTGAAAGTTTCAGGTCAAGGGCGTAAACAATTTCAGCTGTATCTTTATAATTATCCTCATTTACTGTGGAATCAAGTATAGAAACAACCAGCATTGTAAGCATTGCACCGGGCGCACCATGTCCTGTGCAATCACAAATACAAAGAACAGAGCCTTCCTTAAAATTTTTAATCCAATAAATATCACCGCCAACTATATCTCTTTGATTTAAAAGAATGGAATAATCAGCGAATATGCTTTCAAAAATACTATTGCTGGGAAGGAGATTTTTTTGTATTTTGCTTGCGTATTCTATGCTTGACATTACGGCTTCTTTTGCCGCATCCGCTCGCACTCTGGCAATTTCGGAATTGCGGGCAGTGCGTTGTGCATGACGCTTATCATCCATTGCGGCTTCAACTTCCGTTTTTGTGCAAACCTCAAGCAAATCTTTAACCGTTACAATGCCATAATAACGCCCGTTTCGCTCTACAACGATAGGGTCATAAAGTTGTTCATGGGGTCTTTGAATGGCAATTCGTGATGCTTGGTCGGCAGACATTTCAAAATCCAATTTCAAAAAATTCGTTTCAGCAATTTCATGGATAAGCCTGCGCGAATAAAGGTCGAAACCGAATCTGCCTCCTAATTTTTTATCTAGCTGCGCCCTAGTCAAAAAACCGACAGTAATGCCGTCATCAACAATTGACAACGCAAGTACAGACGGGTCGAGTGCTTCATAGATTTCAACCGCTTTTTTATCGGGAGAAACTACATAGCCCGGTTTTGAAAAATTCCCGATAATCGGAAAGATTAAACTGCCCTCATTTTCAAGCCGGTTGCTTGGATGATTTTTTATTATCATTTCGACGTTTTCAGGTAGCGCGTAGTCAAATGACTTCTGCGGAATACCCAGCAAATACCCTTGTCCTAAATCAACACGCATTTGAACCAGCACTTCTAATTCCCGCTCTGTTTCTATTCCTTCAGCAACTATTTTAATTCCCGTATTTTTACCAAATTCCACTATAGACCTGCACAAAAGCATTTTAATTTCGTCCCTATCAATGCCTCTTACAAGCCCAATATCTAATTTTATGTAGTCAGGTTTGACGCTTGCAATAGCATTCAATCCCGAATAACCTGCGCCTACATCATCAATGGCTATTTTGTATTTTTGTTCTCTATAATTTTGGACAGAATGCATGAATGCATTGTTGTCTTTTGTAGCAATTCGTTCTGTAATTTCAAATACGATGCTGTCGGGATTTAATCCGTACTTGCTTAGTGCAGTTTTCGTGACCCCCTTTTTATATTCCTCATCGTAAAGCGCGTTGGGATTAACGTTAAGGAAAAGTTTTGTTTCTGCACAGGTACAACGGTACCCTTCCAGCACCCTTGCCCGACACAAAGTTTCAAGCTCCCACAATCTATTTGCACTATCAGCTATTTCAAACATTTTTTCGATATTGATTTCAAGTTCTTTTTTTGTTATCCGGCTAAGAGCTTCATAACCAAATACATGCCCGTCAGACAGGGATACTATTGGCTGATATACAGTTTCTATATGTTTACCTTCTAAAATACTGCCAAGAACATGAAACTCCGGCTGTTTGAAAGTGCTTATGGCATTCAAACTTTCAACCTCCCCACTGCAACCTAATCGAGCGGCAAGCGGATTTTCCTAACCAGCATAACCAAGCACCCAAGGTCATGATAGCATGGGTATGTAAATTAAAAATGAAGTTCATGTAAAATTTGCGTGAAATTCCGATGAGAATTTTATATGTAAAAAAGCATCCTCAACATACAGGGAGCTATAATTAAACCCCCGTACTTCCATATCCGCCACTGCCCCGTTCGCTCTCCGGTAGCTCCGCTACTTCTGTGAGGGCCCCCATTTCCACCCGGGCAATCACCAGCTGGGCAATCCGGTCTCCCCGCCGCACTATGTAGTCTTCCTCTCCCAAATTGGCAAGCAACACGCACAACTCCCCGCGATAGTCCGCGTCTACTGTCCCTGGTGTGTTAAGCACCGTCACCCCAAAACGAAAGGCCAGACCACTGCGCGGCCTGACCTGTGCTTCATATCCGGGGGGAAGGGCGATGCAGATTCCTGTGGGAATCAGCCTCCGTGCCCCTTTTTTTATACATACTTCCTCGTGGACGTTGGCGTGCAAGTCCAGCCCCGCCGCCAGCGGCGTCTGCCGGGCGGGCAAAGGCAAATCCGGCGCGTCCGGGGTTCGCTTGCACAGAAACATCAGCCCATCATCTTTTCCGCGTTAATACCCTCCACGCCGCGCCCCACCAAGGAAAGGCTCACCTTGTCCAGCTTGAACACGCGCTCGCACACGTTGTACAGGCCCTCCAGGGTAATGGCGTCGATTTTTTTCACCACCTCGTCGGTGGAAACAATCCGGTCAAGCATCAGCTGGGTCACGCCGATGGAGCCCATGCGGCTCATGGAGCTCTCCAGGCTAAGCAAAACACTGCTTTTCAGCTGTTCCTTGGTCTTGCTGAGCTGCTCCTGGGTGATGCGCTCGGTAAACAGGCGGCGGGTTTCCTCGGTGATGAGGCTTAGGGCGTCCTGGAGCTGGGCGGGGTTCAACGCCGCGTATATCACGAAAATGCCCGTGTCCGAAAAGGCGATATTGTAGGAATACACGGAATACACCAGCCCGCGCTCCTCCCGCAGTTTCTGGAACAACCGGGAGCTCATGCCGCCGCCGAAAATCGTGTTCACCGCGCTGATGGCGTACCAGGTTTCGTCCTGCCCCATGGGCAGACCGGGGAAGCCCATGGCCACATGCACCTGCTCGATGTCCTTGTCCCGCAGGCTGAAGCCGGGGGTGTACAGCGTGGGGGCTTCGATTTTGGGCTTGCGCCGCTTCCCGAAGCCAGCAAAAGCGGTGCCGATTTTCTCCAGCACTGCCTTTTCGTCAATATTTCCAGCCACCGCAACCACCGTGTTGTCGGGCCGGTACTTTTTTTCCATGAAAGAAATAAAATCCTCGCGCTGGAATTTCTTGATGGTTTCCGGCTTGCCCAAAATGGAAAGGCCCAGGGGCTTCTTCTGAAAAACCTGCTCCTGTAGCAACTGCACCGCCAGGCTGTCGGGGGAGTCCTCCATCATGTTGATTTCTTCCAGTATCACGTTGCGTTCCTTGTCGATGTCCGCCCCGTCAAACTTCGAATTGAAAAACATGTCGGTGAGTACGTCCAGCGCGGTTTCGAAATGGGTGTCCAAGGTGCGGGTGGAGTAGCAGGTATTCTCCTGGGAGGTGAAGGCGTTGAAATGCCCACCGATGGCGTCCATGGTGTCGGCAATGTCAAAGGCGGTGCGTTTTTCCGTGCCCTTAAACAGCATATGCTCCAGAAAATGGGACATGCCCCCCTGCCGGGCGGATTCGTTTCGGGAGCCGTTGCGTACCCAAATGCCAAAGCTCACCGAGCGCACGTGTGGGATGGCCTCCATGACCACCCGCAATCCGCTGGGCAAAGTGTGGATTTTAATGGAGGAGGAGCCTTTCTTCACCTGCGACCCCCACGGTCGCCGCCGCCGCCGCCACGCCTGTCGCCGCCACGGAATCCGCCGCCGTTTGAAGGGCCTCGGGAGGAGTCACGGGGACGGGGGGGCGGACGCTTCACGATGCCGTCGCCCAGCTCCGGTGCCAGAACCGCCTTCCGGGAGAGGTTGATGCGCCCCTGCTCGTCGATTTCAGTAACCTTTACCGTAATTTCGTCGCCTACCTTGACTACGTCCTCCACTTTTTCCACCCGCTCCACGGCAAGCTGGGAGATATGCACCAGCCCTTCTTTTTCCGGGGCGATTTCCACAAAGGCACCGAAAGTCATCAGCCGCGTCACCTTGCCGGTGTAGTGCTTGCCGATTTCCGGCGGGTTGACGATGGCCTTAATAATATCCACAGCGCGGTTGATTTTCTCCTGGTCCTTGCTGACGATAAATATGCGCCCGTCGTCCTCGGTGTCGATTTTGTCCACGCCGGTTTCGTCAATAATCCGGTGAATAACCTTGCCACGGGGCCCAATGACCTCGCCGATTTGCTCCACATTGATGCGGATGATGGCGATTTTGGGCGCGTGGGGGGAAATCTCCGGCCTGGGCTCGGCGATGGCGGGCAGCATGGTTTCATTTAATATCTGCATCCGGGCGTCCTTGGTTTGGGCCAAGGATGCCTTGATGATTTCCGGGGTCAGACCGTCTACCTTGATGTCCATTTGGATGGCGGTAATGCCTTCGGAGGTGCCCGCCACCTTGAAATCCATGTCCCCGAAGAAATCCTCCAGGCCCTGGATGTCGGTCAACAGTACAAAATCGTCAATGGATTCCCCCGTCACCATGCCCACGGAAATCCCCGCCACGGGGCGTTTGATGGGCACACCCGCCGCCATCAGCGACAGGGTGGAGCCGCATACCGCCGCCTGGGAAGTGGAGCCGTTGGAGGCCACCACCTCAGACACCAGCCGGATGACATAGGGAAAATCGTCCTCGCTGGGCATCACGGGCAACAGCGCGCGCTCCGCCAAGGCACCGTGGCCGATTTCCCGGCGGCCCGGCCCACGGGAGGGGCGGGTTTCCCCCACGCTGTAGCTGGGGAAATTGTAATGGTGCATGTAGCGTTTATCTTCCTCGGCTTCGTCCAGGCCGTCCAGCCGCTGGGTGTCGCCGCTGGAGCCAAGGGTCGTCACCGTCAGCACCTGGGTTTGCCCCCGCTTGAACAGCGCGGAGCCGTGGGTGCGCGGCAAAATATCCACTTCGGCGGCCAGTGCACGGATGTCCCCCAGGCCGCGCCCGTCGGGGCGTTTGCGCTGGTGGAAAATCATGCGCCGCACGGTATCTTTTTCAAATTTATAAATCGCGCCGCCCAGCTTGGCGGTGTATTCCTCGGCCACGTCCTCACCGAAGGTGGGGACAAGGGCGGCAATAGCCTCGTCTGTGAGGGCGCGTACCTTTTCGTCGCGTACCTGCTTCTGGTCCTGGAAAACGGCCTCCTCCATGCGGGCGTCGGTGATAAAGCCCTTCACCGCTTCGTACAGCGCGTCGGGGATGATATGCCGCTCATATTCCCGCTTGGGCTTGGCGTGCTCGGCAATAATGGTGTCGATGAAGGCGATGATTTTCTTGTTTTCCTCGTGGGCCAGCATGATGGCGTCGAACATGGTCTGCTCTGGCACCTCGTCCGCACCGGCTTCTATCATCATAACCTTGTCCCGTGTGGAGGAAACGGTTAAAGCAAGTTTACTTGATTCGCGCTGGGCCGCGTCGGGGTTCACCACCAACTGACCCTCCACCAGGCCGATATTCACCGCCGCCGTGGGCCCGTCAAAAGGAATCTCCGAGATGCACAGCGCGATGGAAGAACCAATCATGGCGGCAATTTCCGCCGACGCGTCCTGGTCAACGGACAGCACCGTGGCCACCACGCCCACGTCGTTGCGGTAATCGTCCGGGAATAAGGGGCGAATGGGCCGGTCAATGAGCCGGGAGGCCAGAATAGCCCGCTCCATGGGGCGGCCCTCCCGCCGGAACCAGTTGCCCGGAATTTTGCCTACGGCATAGAGCCGCTCCTCGAAGTCACAGCTCAGGGGGAACCAGTCGATGCCTTGACGAGGCTTGTCCGAGGTGGTGGCTGTCACCAGTACCACCGTGTCGCCATAGGTCATCAGCGCGGTGCCGCCGGCCAGCTCGGCCATGCGGCCAATTTCGCAACTAAGGGTGCGCCCGCCCAAATTCATTTCGTATTTTTTTGTCATTCGTGTCCTACTTTCTCAACCCAAGTTCGCCGATGAGGGCGCGGTATTTTACTACGTCTTGCTTGCGGATATAGTCCAAAAGCCCGCGGCGTTGGCCTACCATTTTGAGCAGACCCCGGCGGGAATGGAAATCCTTCTTGTGTGTGCGCAGGTGTTCGGTGAGGTGATTGATGCGGGCGGTGAGCAATGCCACCTGTACCTCGGGAGAGCCGGTGTCGTTCTCGGCACGGCCATGCTTGGCGATGATGTCTTTTTTGCTAATCATGAAAATTAGCCTCCTTTTTAATGGGGCCCTGCCCCAAGCCCCGCCGCTTCATCGGGCAAGGCCCGACTCGCTTCCTCGCTTTGCCGCGGGGGCACGCTTTGCGTGCTATTGAAACCCCTCGCGCCAAGAATGGGATGGAGAAGCCACAATCCCAGCGCAGGTTATTCGATGGCGGAGTATAACACAGTGATTGGGATTGTGCAAAATATCCCATGGCGGGGGTGAAGCGGGGTGAATGAGCCGCGCTGGCACGTCAACGCTCATGAACGGCTCTGTGCGGCAAGTACTCGCGTTAGTCTCGCTCCGCGAGCCGAACGCCGAGTACATAAGCCGCCCATTCGCCGTTAATTTCGCGTTGCCGCGAGACGCGC
>WQSR01000031.1 GCA_009787785.1 Defluviitaleaceae bacterium | reverse complement strand
CGCAATAATCGGCATACCACTCTGCTTTTTGGTTACTGATTTAACAATTCAACGAATACCACTTTTAAGAAAATTATTTGCATAAAATGAAACCGACAAGGAGGTTAGCCAACTTCGGGACAACTTGGCCCGAAGTCAAATAAATAGAACATCATAAATTACTGCCCTGCGAAAATAAAATCCTCGTAATATCGGCAGAGGGTAGACCTATCACAAATATAAAAAATTTATATCATCGGAGGTATCGAGCATGAAAAAAGTAATCACAGGCGCAAGCATATTATTAACTGGTGCTTTGATAGTGTTATCCGTCTTTATTGCGGGTAGTAATGTAGCAACAATTTATACAAGTTGGCACACGCAAAGTGGGCGGTTTTGGTCGGCAATTTCAGAAGCCAATTTATATCCTGTTTTATTTACAGGCATTATGGCGATGGTGTTAGGGCTTGGGATTTTGGCCTGGGGGAATTTTGATAAGTCAAACAATGCGTAGATTATGGGCATTTTATGTGGTGCATTGTATCAATATTGAGGGTGATTGAAATGCGTGAAATAATTAGCATAAGTATTTTTGCTACAGCAGGGTTATTTTGCTTTGTGGCGGCAATAATTGCTTTCTTGGGCAAGGGGAAGAGATTTTTCATTGGCAAAGAAGGAACGCCCGAACGGAAAAAATATATTGATAAAAAATATTTGTCTACGCTTGGGTTATTTTGGTTATTTACTGCCATTATATATGGATTTGGTGCGATTGGGGAATGGGTAGGATGGGACACGGGCATTTGGATTATATATATCATGTGGGGGCCCATGTTTGTTAGTTGGGGTTTTGACTATGTACAGACACATAAAAAATTCCGCCGAAACCCCGAAATCCCCGACCCACCCGAAGAAAATATTGATGATGAAAAAGTACGAAAACGGGGCTATTTTATATTGGGGTTGGTTGTACTTATGCCTGTACTTATATTGCTTTCTATTTTAATGTGAGCTGAGGCAAATTTACCGTGATATATCAACCATTGAGGAGAGATTGAGTATGATTAAGAATTTCAAGAAGAAATCAATATTTGCGCTTGTTTGCGCAATTACATTAACAATACTTTTGAGCATTGGGTTGGTTGTTGTTGGGTCTTACGGAAGAGTATCAAGCCCGACAGAAATGCCAATACAAACTACATCACCTAACACTCAACAGGGAACACAGTTAATTCCTTGGCCTAGTTATATAATGGCAGACGTTCCCGTTACGTTTGAAATGGCTAGGGAAATAGCAATAACTTATGCGGGAATTTCACAACCTGATGTAGCCGATATTAACCGCACAAGTGATTTATCGGAAGAAAGAATATCTTGGCATTTTTCAGTAGGAGGCAACGGTGAGTTTTTTAATATTGAAATTGATGCAATAACAGGTGATGTGATAAACAGCATACGCTTTGAAGAGCAGTCTGCATGGCCTATTTATAGTTTGCCAATTTCTTTTGAATGTGCCAAAAGAATAGCTGTAGATTATGTTGGTGTTACAGAACCGTTTATAATTTATTTTAACGGTTTCACTATACATGATGATACTTCGCCTGTTGATTATTCATGGAGGCTTTTGATTAACAGCCATAATGACGAGCGTTATGACATAAGAGTTAATGCTGTAAGTGGTGAATTTTTCATTCAAAATATCGCACCCTATTGAATCGGGCGAAGCCGTATTGCTAGGCAAAATGGAAATTAGGCAAGGTGCTGTCTATAATCTTGATATTCGCTTTGGTATTAACGTGGGCGGTGCATATGTAGGTTTTAAGGCGTATTCTCATGGAGAAAGGTTTTTCATCAATGATGATAACGACGATTGGCTTTATCTTGTAAGAAATCGTGGGCAGTTTGTTAGTGATGTAAGTAGGTATGCTTACCGAACAAAATAAAAAGTGCAATGGCTATAATCGCAGACGTAAGAATACAAGAAGAAAACGGCGAAAATTATATTCGCATAGCAGTAGGTGAGTACCCATTCCCCATCAGTTACAGAGGTTCGTACTATATTCGCTCAGGTAGCACTACACAAGAACTTACTGGAAATGCCCTAGACGAGTTTATTCTTCGCAAACACGGAAAAACATGGGATGGCGTTCCTGTGCCATTTGTCGAATTTGAGGACTTTGAAAGTGATGCGTTCAAGGTATTCCGCAAAAAAGCTATCGCACGTTCTCGTTTAACACCAGAAGATTTGGACATAACAGATGAGCAACTACTTGATACCTTGCGACTTACAGAAGGCAAGTATCTCAAACGTGCGGCGTTATTACTGTTTCACCAAGACCCTGAAAAGTGGGTACAGGGTGCATATGTAAAAATTGGAATGTTTGCAAATGAAGCTGATTTACTATATCAACATGAGGTGCATGGGCCGCTTATCACAATGCCAGATAAAGTAATAGACATTATTTATTCCAATTACTTCAAAGGCATGATTAGCTATGAAGGCATACAGCGTGTGGAAAATTGGAATGTTCCGCAGGGTGCTTTTACGGAAGCTATAACAAATGCTATATGTCACAGGGATTACAGCACGGGCATACCAATCCAAATAAAAGTGTTCCCTGATAGAGTTATTATTTACAACGATGGGTGTTTGTCTGAAAAATGGACATTGCACGATGTGCTAAATACACATCGCTCTGAACCACATAACCCAGCTATTGCTACAGCATTTTTTCGTGCGGGCATAATTGAATCTTGGGGGCGTGGAATAACAAATATCAAAAATGCCTGTGAAACGGCTGGCAAACCAGAGCCGACTTTTGAGTTTAAACGTGACCGTGAATTTTCGGTGACATTTTTTACTGGAGATAATATTGCGAATACCTCTACAGAGAGATTTGCAAATGGAGATATTGCCAACGACCCAATAAAAGACCTATTAAACGACCCAATAAAAGACCTATTAAACGACCCAATAAAAGACCTATTAAATTCAACCCAACAAGAGTTGGTTTCAATACTCGCAAAAAGTCCACACCTAACTATAAAAGAACTTGCAGATAAACTTCAAATTAACGAGCGGAACGCGAGGAAAAACATTAAAGTGCTGAAAGATATGGGTATTGTTGAACGTGTAGGTTCAAAAAAAAGTGGAAGTTGGCTAGTGAAACTCTAACTTGCTAACTTTCTGCAATAATTCCATATATACCGTAAACAAGTGAGGATAGTTTTGTTATTTCCAAAATTCTCGAAATTTGAATAGGTGACCATTATCAACAAAGTGGACGTTGAGAAAAGGAGATGATTTTTGAAGAAAGAGAAATCAGTAGCAACAGCGATGTACAAGACGAAAGTTAGCAAGGTAATACTAATTAGAGTAGTTGTACATATTCCCGATAATGTGCATCGCAAGCAAGATAAAATTAAGCTGTTGCGAAAAAGAACACATTGGCAAAGACAATGATTGATGTCGTATACGTTTCTGACGAGAGTGGAATAGACATCAGATTCGCTGTATAAGTGGGTTTAAGGTGTGTACTTAGGCAAGCCCGAACCCTTGAAGCATGACTTATCCGGTTGGTGGTCACGGCAAATTGATGGCCCCAACAGGATAGTTTATCGCATTAAGGACAAAAATCTTGAAATTTCGCAATGCAAGGGGCATTACGATGATGATGTATAGCCACCCCCTTTACGTGCCATAATAAGAAAATGCTTATACGATTTGTGATTTACGGTGCGCTGGGCTGTCTGATGGAAGTGCTTTGGACAGGGCTCGGGGCCTTGCTGAAAAAGAATTTTACCCTGCGCTCCACTACATCGTTGTGGATGTTTTTTATATATGGTATGGTGGTCTTCCTGGAGCCGCTGTTTCGGCTGGTTGCGGGCTGGCCTTTTTTTTTGCGGGGCGTTTTGTACGCGATTTGCATTATGGGCGGCGAATTTCTCACGGGGAGTTTGCTTAAACGGGTGGAGCTGTGCCCCTGGGACTATTCCGGTGCGCGTTACCATGTGATGGGGCTGGTGCGCTGGGATTATGCCCCGGCGTGGGCGGTGGCGGGGCTGTTTTTCGAGCAAATATATTGGATTTTGGTGGCGGGAGGATAAGTATGGAAAAATTGTTTAACGAGAGCTGGAGCTTCCAACGGGAAGGGGAGGGGACTTGGCGTGAGGTGGACATCCCCCACGATTGGCTGATAGCCGACACGAAGAATTTGTACGCCACCGGGGTGGGGAGGTATAGGAAATATACCGATTTCGGCCCACTGGGGGAAGGACAGCGGGTGTTGCTGTGCTTCGACGGGGTGTACATGGACGCAAAGCTATACATAAACGGGCGTGAGGCCGGGGAATGGAAGCACGGGTATACCGCCTTCCGCCACGACATCACGCCCTTTGTACAGCCGGGGCGCAATGAGATTGTGCTCACGGTGCAGTATGAGTCCCCCAATTCCCGCTGGTACAGCGGCGCGGGGATATACCGGGACTGCTTTGTGATGATAAAAAACGCGGTGCATTTCGTACCTGACGGCGTATATGTGACCCCCGTACGGGAGGGGGACAATTGGCGGGTGGAAATAAGCGCGGAGGTAACGGCGGGGACGGATTCAACGCCGATGCACGCGCCCGTACACATGATAATACGCCACCACCTGGCAGGCTGTGAAAACGGCGACAGCGTTGGCGAAAACCATTTCCATGTGAACGCAGGGAGCGTAGTGGGGACGCCGGTGGTATTTGATACGTCGATTAACATAAACAAACCGCAACTTTGGGATATTGAAAATCCCCATTGCTATACGTTGGTTTCCGAGCTGTATGTGAATGGCGAACTGACCGACACCGTGCATACCCGCTTCGGCTTCCGGGAAATCGCCTTCCACCCGGAGGCGGGGTTTTCCCTCAACGGCCGCCGCGTAAACTTAAACGGCGTGTGCCAGCACCATGACCTGGGCGGGCTGGGCGCGGCGGTGCACAAGGACGCGTTGCGCCGGCAGCTGACGCTTCTGCGGGAGATGGGAGTCAACGCCATCCGCACAGCCCACAACCCTCCGGCGGCGGTGTTCATGGAGCTGGCCGACGAGATGGGCTTCATCGTGCAGTCGGAATTTACGGACATGTGGAAACGCTCGAAGACGAAGTATGACTATGCCCGCTTCTTCGAGGAATGGGCGGCGCGGGACGTAGCCGCCTGGGTGCGGCGGGACCGGAATTGCCCCTCGCTGGTGATGTGGAGCATCGGCAACGAAATATCCGACACCCACGCGGACTTCGAAGACGGCGCGGCCACCATGCGAATGCTCATGGACTTAGTGGCCCAACACGACCCCAAGCAACACGCCCCCGTGACCCTCTGCTCCAATTACATGCCCTGGGAAAATACCCAGCGTTGCGCCGACATCATCAAGCTCATCGGCTACAACTACGCGGAGTACCTCTACCACGACCACCACCGGAAGCACCCCGACTGGATTATCTACGGCGGCGAAACCGCCTCCACGGTGCAAAGCCGGGGGATTTACCACTTCCCCCTTTCGAAGCCTTTGCTCTGCGACGACGACCTGCAATGCTCTGCCCTGGGCAATTCCACCACAAGCTGGGGCGCGAAAAGCCCCGAGGCTTGCATCATCGACCACCGGGACGCGCCCTTCACCTTCGGCCAGTTCCTGTGGACGGGGACGGACTACATCGGCGAGCCCACCCCCTATCACACGAAAAATTCCTATTTCGGCCAGATTGACACCGCGGGCTTCCCCAAGGATTCCTTCTATATATATCAGTCCGCCTGGACACCGCTTGACGCCGACAATCCCGTACTCCACCTGTTCCCCCACTGGGACTGGAACCCCGGCCAGCCCATAGACGTGCGCATCGCCTCCAACGCCCCCCAGGTGGAATTATTTCTGAACGGGAAATCCCTGGGCGTGAAGGAAATCGACCACGAAAAAGGCGTGAAACTCACCGCGGATTACATTGTGCCCTATGAACCGGGGGAAATCGAAGCCGTGGCCTATGACTATGCCGGCCATGTTATCGGGGAGGCGGTGCGCCGTAGCTTTGGCGACGCGGTGGCCTTGCGGCTGGAGCACAAGTATTTTGGCGAACTCATTTTCACGGAAATCACCGCCGTGGACAAGGACGGCAACCCCGTGGAAAACGCCAACAACCGGGTACGCGTAACGGTCACAGGGGGTGATTTGCTGGCCTTGGACAATGGCGACTCCACGGACTATGACTTATACCAGCCCCCAACCCCCGGCACCCACAGCCGCCATTTGTTCAGCGGTAAATTGCTGGCCATCACTAAACTGCGCAAGCAAAAGGAAGGCGCAAGCGGCGGCGTCACTTTCGTAGATTATGGCAATCTCCCGGATATCACCGCCGAAATGGACAACACTTACATCCCCGTGCGTAAAATCGAGCTGACCCGGGGGGAAGGCTTCGCCTTTGCCGCGAAAATTTTCCCGGAGAACGCCACGGACAAGACCCTCCACTGGCGGCTTACCGACGCAGGGGGAATTGATTCCACCTTAGCCACCCTGGAGCACGCGGAGCACAGGGCCCAGCTGGTGCCCAAGGCCGACGGCGAGGTATTCATCCGGTGCGCCGCCCACAATGGCAAAGACCATCCCGACTTCATTTCCCTTTTGCCCGTCACGTTGACCGGCTTCGGCAAGCCCTTCCTGGACCCGTACCATTTTCTTGCCGGCGGGCTGTATAACCGGAGCAACACGCAAATGGGCAACGGCAACGAGCGCGGCGTGGCCACATTGCGCGACGGCGAAAGCCACGTGGGCTTCGCTGACCTGGTCTTCGGGCCCCACGGCTCCAACGAAGTGACATTCTGGCTCTTCCCCATGGACCCCACTCCCTTTGACTTTGACATTTTCCTGGGGATGCCCGACGCCGGGCGCAAGCTGTACACCGCCCACTATGACAAGGGCTCGAAATGGAACACCTACATCCCCGTGACCTACACCCTCCCGGAACGCCTGACAGGGGTGCAGACCCTCTCCTTGGTCTTCCGGCGCAAGGTGCATATCAAGGGCTTCCAGTTCACCCCTCCGGCACGGGCCTTTGCGAAAATCCCCTTCGCGGCCCATGACCAGATTTATGGCGACGCCTATACCGTCTGCGCGGAAACCGTGGAGGGCATAGGCAACAACGTGAGCATCACCTTCGAAGGGATGGATTTCGGCGGGGCCGCCGGGGAAGAAAAAAACGCCACACACATGGAAATCGCCTGGCGTTCCCAGCGGGACAACACCGTGCGGATGCTGTTCCTCCCCGAGGACGGCACACCCGAGGCAATAAACCTCCTCATCCTCCCCGCCCAAGCCCACTACGCCCCCGCAAAAATAAAGCTGGACACGCCCCTGCACAGCAAGGGAAAAATCCGCTTCCTCTTCCTGCCCGGCACGGAAATCGACTTGGCGTGGTTCGCGCTGTCGTGCGCTACACAGTAGATAAATTGTATGATATACTCCGCCAAATTACAGACACACGAAAAGGGGTATCAAAATGGATTCAGAAAGAGCAGAAAAATCGTGGATTCCCTTTAGAAAGGGCCTGACCAAAGCGGAATTTGGCTGGGTGATGTACGACTGGGCCAATTCGGGCTATGTCATGATAATCATGACGGTTATCGCCACCATGTTTTTTATGGAGGCGGCGCAGCGGTCGGGGCTGGAAAGCGCGGAAGCCAGCGCGTATTGGGCCCTGACCAGCACAGTGGTAATGATTATCCTCGGGGTGCTCGCGCCCATTATCGGTACATTGTGCGGCTACAAGGGTAAGAAAAAGAAGCTGTTTGTCTTTTTCGCGGTGGTGGGGATGGTTGCCACCGTGGCCCTCTCCTTTGTGCCGGAGCGCATGTGGTTTTTGATGCTGGCGGTGTACGCGGTTTCCGGCATCGGCTTCTCCGGCGGAAACAAGATTTACGACACCTTTATCGTGGACGTGACGGAAAACAAGAAGATGAACTGGCTTTCCAGCCTGGCCTACGGTTATGGCTACATAGGCGGGGCGATTCCCTTTATCCTGTGCATCCCCTTGGTGGTTCTGGTGGAAATGGGCACCCTGGATATGGACATCATGCTGGCCTACCGGATTTCCTTTGTCGTTGCCGTTGTGTGGTGGCTGTTGTTTACCATTCCCATGTTCAAGGACGTGAAACAAAAATACGGCACCGAAGTGGAGCCGCATTATGTGCGCATGAGCTTCTCCCGGGTGTGGAGCACCTTCAAGGAAATCGCCACCCAGAAGCATCTGATTATTTTCCTGGTGGCATTCTTCCTATACTCCGACGGCGTGGGCTCCATTATCCGGCTGGCGGTGGCCTACGGCGAAACCATTAACCTGGGCGCGATGACCCTGATGATGGTGTTGCTTGTGACCCAGTTCGTCGCCTTCCCCTTCGCCATCCTCTACGGAAAACTGGCCAGCAAATATGGTGCCAAAGTCATGATATACGTAGGGATTTTTACCTACTGCGTGGTGTGCTTGGTGGCCTTGTTTATGAACCCCGACCGGGATATCCGCACCCTCACCATTATGTTCTGGACGCTGGGGATGCTGGTGGGTACAGCCCAGGGCGGCATTCAGGCCCTCTCCCGCTCCTACTTCGGCCAAATTATCCCCAAGGAAAAATCCAACGAATACTTCGGCTTCTACAACGTCTTCAGCCGCTTTGCCACCATTTTGGGCACGACAATCTACGCCGTAATCGTTCTAATTACCGACCAGCCCCATATCGGCATTGCCGGCATTGCACTGCTATTCATTATTTCGGCGGTGGTGTTTAAATTTGTGCCAAGTGATAAGGTTGAATAAAACGAAAGCCGGCTGACGCAGGGTTGATTCGGCTATAACACAAATAAAAAGCGTTAAGGATAATATCCCTAACGCTCAGCGTGGAGACAAAGTAAAACCTCGGGGGCTTTGCCCTACGGGCCCAGCCCCCGAGGTTTGTCTTCAGTCTGGCCGCGAACGCGGCTTTTTTATATTTCTTCTGCTATAAAGCCAAAATGGATTCCGTTGAATCCCAACCAAAATCACGCCAGCAAATGATTCTGTCGCCCATTCCATCACGAATTGCATAAAATTCTTCTTCGGTAATGGGGTAGCGGCCGCCCTCAATACCCTCAAGCCAACCGCCATTAAAACGGTAGTAACTCATGCTATGGTCATCTTGCCCTTCGGCGTATATAGTGAAATGCGCAATTATTTCTTCTGCCATTGTTGTGGGATTGGTTACAACCGCAAACATTGTGTAAGACTGTCTGCCGCCATCGCCTGTGGTTTTTACAAGGCGGCCCCAGCCGTCTGTAGTAAAACCTACCGAGAACGGGAAGCCCTCAATGCTTCCGATTTCTCTGGAGATAACCCCTTGCCCTGTGTTCACAAAAAGGGTTGCCCATGCAAAGCCGTCAATAAACGCTATTGCAAGAACACCATCATTGCCCCCAACGTGAGCGAAATGCGCTCTAGTCGCAACCCCCCAAACGAGCCTGTCTGTTTCAATTTCTTGAATAACCCACCTATTGCCGTGTTCAGGGTAGGCATGGTTTTCTTGGAAAAAGAAAACCCGCGTATCTCTTTTTTCTTCATCAAAAAAGCCAATACCCATATGAGGCAAAGTTCCAAGCCCCATATAGTTATTGATTACATAGCCTTCCCCCGGCAGGAGCATTTCCACATATCCGATATTGTCACCAGGGCTAAAGCCCCATTCCTCCCTACCTTCCAGCCACTCGGGCACTAATACGAGTGTGGCAAGGTGCGGAAGCGGTTGGTTTGCCCACACAACAAGGTCAACACCCGCTTCGCCCAAATGTGCGTGGTGAAGGTTGGCGAATGTGCCTAGAAGTTCGTCCGTTGCAAGGCCGATTTGGATTATGAGTTCTTCTGCGGGTATGTTTTCGGTTGGCGTAATTTGCCTTGCGCCACTTCGCGCTATGCTGAATCGGTAGTCATAATTATTAGTTGCATTGACTGCGGTTCTTTCGTGATTAATCGAAAATGTAACCGCTTGAAGATTTCCGATAAGCTCAAAAAGCCTGTTTGCTGTGCTTTCAAAAAAGACTTCGGAAATGCGCTCGGTAATTTCACCCTCAAAATCGCTATGCGGCTCGTAAAAAATAGTGAGGGTATATTCGCCATAACCAAACCCGCCGTGGTCTGCGCCAATTTGAATAGAGCGCACTTGCCAGCTGTCGGTCGGCAAATCAAGCGCGAAAACAATATTGTGCGTTTCATGCGCCGCCCCAACGTGTGGAATGGGGCTTGCTTCTGTCGCATCATTGCGATTGCAAGCCACCAAAGCGATAACCGCAAACAGCATTATTGCTACAATAACAATCTTGCGTTTCTCATGGACGGTGAGCGCGATGCAGTCTATCATTTCTATAGCTCCTCTTGCTTGTTTTTCAATTATTTTATAAAACGAGCTTCATTATATCTTCATCTTCTATTTGTGCACCTGTTTTTACAAACCCCATGCGTTCATACAATTTTGTAGCAATGTCGCTGGTGGGTACAACAGACGTGTAGAAGCACTTCACTTCGTACCCGTGGGGTTTAGACTTTACCCAGTTAATAAGCCATGCCATGGCTTCTTTGCCGTAGCCCTTGCCTTGATGTTTGTCATCAATCATAAACCTGCTAAGCCAGTAAATATTTTCACCAGCGTCAATATCTTCACCGTCTTCCAGGGAAATCATAGCAAACCCCACGACAGTTTCGTTATGCAATATAGCAAAGGGCGTTTCCGCAAAGTCTAATTCGTCTTCGTCCACAGCTTCTCTTAGGCTGATGTAAGCTTCTGCCAAACTCCAATTGTTTGGGGCTACTAAGTTCGGGTCGGCTTTCAAATTCCAGACCGCACTAAGGTTTTCTGATGTTACAGGTTGTAAAAATACCAAATTCTTTTTCATCAATTAGCCTCCTCGTTATCAGTATCTTACAAGCCAGTATTCAATTATCAAATGCAATGAATCATGAAACTCGTACTGACCAAATGAATGAGAAAACTGCCGTGCTTGATTTGGCTCGAAGTGTATGTTCTGCCCTAACTAAAACTTTTTTCATAAATACCCCCAAGTAAGATGTTTTTATTTTGACAACACAAATTATAGATATCGTTGCCACCCAAGTAGTCAGATTTAAATAGATTGTTTTTTTCTTCCGGTAAGTTTTTTTCGCCAACGCCCTAACCGTTTCGGTCAAGGCGAGCATAGCATATCAGAACCGAATCGGTCAAGAGTGCATTGTCAATATTAGTATTCTGAAATCTATTTTTGCTTTCTTACGTACCGCTGGTGTCGTGTCGGCACTTCCTCGCCTTGCGATAAAATCCTCCCGCGCTACTGCTATTAAGCAAAAAGACAGCGGCTCGGAATAATCCGGCCGCTTCTTTTATTTTTTCAGTTCCAACACTATGCCGAATACTTTACTGGTCACGAAAATAATCGGCTGGTGTTCGGATGTGTGACATAGAGTGGAGATGAGGGGAGTCGAACCCCTGTCCGAAAATCCATTGATAAAGACTTCTACCATCATAGTTGATTTATTTGGTGTGGGGCGTTACCTCACGTGTTCCCTTGGCCAGACGCGAATCAACACGCGGGAGGCTTCGGTAGCTTTTGGTTCTTTTACCGCTTCAAAGCTACGGGCGGAAAAGTGCCTCGCATAAACGACGCCGGGAGCCCGGTCTGCGAGTGAACGCGGGGCCGACGGCTGACTTACGCTTAAATACTATTAAGCCGCAGCGAGTTGTCTATAATTGTTGTCGTTTCTTTATAAGGGTTGGCCTTTGATGACGCGGTTACCAAGCCGCGGATGGCTATCTCTATTGTCAAAATTCCCGTCGAAACCATTACATCCCCTTTCATGGAATAGGTGTATTATAGTAGAAAACAACGTTTTGTGCAAGGTGCCCAAATGCTGTAGCACCTTTTATATAAATGTGCCATATGTCATATGAGATTGCCGGCAACATCTCTATAATAACGGCAGGAGGTGGCGAAATTGTTTTATTTTCTTTCCCTGTTGATGGGGATACTGATTTCCGTCATGGTTGCTTTCAATGGCGGACTCACTACGCAGTATGGCGTGTATTCGGCTACGGTAATTATTCACATAGTTGGGTTGATACTTATTTGTGCCGTGGTGCTTGCAAAGCGAGAACGATTTTTCCCCGGTAGGTTCGCGTGGTTTCTTTATCTGGGCGGTGCAATAGGTGTGCTGACTACGGTATTTAACAATTTTTCATTTGGGCGCATAAGTGTTTCGGCAATACTGGCCTTGGGTTTATTTGGTCAAAGCATCGCCGGGCTCGCAATAGACCAATACGGTTTTTTTGGTATGCGAAAGCATCCATTTACAAAGGAAAAACTAATCGGGCTTTTGCTTATTGTTGCGGGCATTGCATCCATGATAAATAGTTTTGAAATTGTGGCTGTGGCAGTGTCGTTCGTCGCAGGGGTTAATATCGTTTTGTCGAGAACATTGAACGCCAAACTTTCAGATTTAACGAGTGTAAGGGTCAGCACATTTTATAATTATTTCATCGGGCTTTGCGTTTCTTTGCTTGTGTTTGCGCTGTTGGGGCGGGGAGAAATTACTTTGTCAGCGTTTACACTTTATCCGAATTGGTATATTTACCTGGGTGGCATTTTGGGCGTCTGCGTTGTCTTGCTTGGCAATGTCGTGGTTGTAAAAGTGTCGGCGTTTTATTTGACGCTTTTTATCTTCATCGGACAGGTTTTCTCCGGGGTCTTAATTGATGTGATAATCACACAATCGTTCTCTACAAGAAATATGGTTGGCGGTATATTGGTGGCCGCAGGCTTGAGCGCGAACCTTATGTTGGACAACAGACGGCAAAAGTAACACCGCATATCTTTGCCGCGCACTGCGCATAATAATACCCATCCTCTTTGCAAGGGGATGGGTATTGATTTTACAACAAGCGGAGATTTGGAGGAATTTACATGGACATCAATTGTACGCACCTGTGCTTCTACCAGCAAGACGGCAAATGCAATTTGCGGGAGTTGCCCGCCTTTACTAATAACACACACGCTACCTACGACGTGGACTGCCCCTATTTTTCAGAAACATATACCACCCCGGCCGCGCCAAGGGGACTGTAAAGCCTAGCGTCCGATTTGCCGGTGGGTTTCCAAAATGGCGTAGTATAGCCCCCGGGCGATTTGCCACTGGTAGTCGGTGGTGGCCATGCGGGCGGCTTCGGCGGCGTTGGTCATGAAGCCCACCTCGGCCAATGCGGAAGGTACTATGCCAGTCTCTCGCGTCACTACGATGGCGGGCCGGTTGAATAGCCCCCGGCTGTGTGCCCCGGTTTGGGCAATCATGTTGTCTTGCACGATTTGGGCAAAATTGCGGCTGGTAAAGGGTAGCCCCGCTTCGGCGGCACTGATGGTGTAAATGGTTTCAATGCCGTGGACGGCGGGGTTGGTGAAGCCGTTGACATGGATGGAAAGCAGTACATCCGCAAAGTCCCTGGCAAATTCCGCCCGCCAGAAAATGCCGGGGTTCGTGTCCTCGTGGCGGGTTTTGTATACCCCAATGTAGGGATGCGCGCTCAGCAAGGACGCCACCTTCTGAGAAAGGGTCAGCACCAAGTGGCTTTCAAATAAATTGCCACGGTACACGCCGGGGTCATTGCCGCCGTGGCCGGGGTCCAGCACCACCACCAGGGAATGCACCTCCCGGGGCAAGCGCGCCATGATGTAATAGGCTTCTGGGGTTTCGATGATTTCAAAGGCCAAAACCCGTGCCGTGTTGAAAATCAGCTGGGTATTCCCGTTAATATCCCGGGCCAGCATAAAGGAATTGATATAGCCGTCGCTTACGGGGACGATGCCCTGCCCCAAAGCGTTGGCCGCCGGGGGAAGCACCATGGTGTAGCGGTTGCGCAGGTATTCGTTGAAGCGTTGGATTTGCGTAATATCCATGGCGAACCCGGCTCCACGGCAAAGGCGCACCGCCCGGAGCCACATATCATAGGTCACGCCTTCGATGCCGCCGTAGAGCATCAGGCCCACAGCGTCGGAGCCGTGATTCAGCAAGCCTACGCCGGGGATATCCACGCCTTCGCGCAGGTAGGCGCGCACAAAGGCCATCCCATCGGGGTGGGTGCCCGTCACGATATGGGAAACGAAAACGCTGTCATAGATTTGCCCGCCGGACGCGTGCAAAGTGGCGTTGTCAATCTCCACCAGCAGGCGGCGGTTGGCCACGTCCATGGAATAGCGCAAAGCAGGTACGGAATCCCCCCGAATTACGAGGGTATCCGCTCCCGCGTCGGAGAGCAGGGAAACGTCATTTATATTATTCTGGGCGAACGCGATGGTCAAAAACCGCCGGTCATTGGAAAGGGACAGGCTGAACTCCACCGCCCCAACCAGTTCAAACACCAGCCGGGTGATGTTGGGGTTCGGGGCGCGGGAAAACTGGGAGGAGCGCACGCTCAAAAGCGGCAAAGTGGCGCATACATAGAAGGGCCCTTCCAGCGCGGAAAGAGAGCTATGGATGTCCACCACCAAGCGGTTGTCGGGCAATATGAAATGCGTTACCGCAGAAATGGCGGAAAAGGCTTGCACTACGTAGGCCGGGGAGCCCGTTTCCCGTGGGGAGTGCAACGCGGTTATGGTGGTGTTCATATGGACTTCCGGGAGGATGGGCGCGGTGGAGATGTTGCGGGCGAGGTGGCCGTTGCCCACATCGGCGGTATGCCCGTCCTGTGGGGGGAGGGGAGGTAGCGGAATTTCCGGGGCCGGGGTTTCATTGCCGGGTTCGGGCTCCGGTGGGGGCTCGGGCACAGCCGGGGGCTCCGGCGTGAGCGGCGGCAGGGGAATAAGGGGTAAATCATGGGATGGCGCGCCATTGCCGTTCCCGTTGGGGGAATCCACTAGGGCCGCGTCCCGGGTTCTGCACCAGTCCACCTCGTAGCCCAGGGTTTCGGCCACAAAGCGCAGGGGAATCATCACGCGCCCCCCCGCCAAAAAGGGTGGTTGCTCGGTGTCAACGCGCTGGCCGTTTAGCAGGGCGTTGGTGTTGCCCACCGTCAGCACCAATATATTTCCCTGGTGGAAAAGGGAGACTTGCTGATGGCCCGAATGCCAGCCCACTTCCCCGCCAAGGTATTCGGTAAATTCTCTAAAGGGTACAAACACGCGTCCGTTGAGCCGCAGGGGCTCCTGATAACGCCAAGCCATGGTGCGTCCGTTCACAATCAGGCTCACCGGTTGCGGAAGCGCGGCGTATATCCGCGCTACATGAAAAAACGGCAACAAAGCCAACAGGCATGACATCACCACTATTTTATATGTACATCTCTTCATTGAAATTCCTCCTGTCATAAGCGAATAAAATGTAAAATTATGTCGCCAGGAGGCATATTACCGCAAAAAAAACCGTTGCACAATATATGCAACGGAAAAGTAACAATTCTATTCGGTTTTGCCTGCGGTTTTACTTACCGTTTACCGCGTCGCGCAATTTCTTGCCCACTTTGAAACGGGGTGCTTTGGAGGCGGCAATTTTCATAGACGCGCCTGTTTGGGGGTTGCGGCCATCGCGTTCGGCCCTTTCCGCTACATCGAATGTACCGAAGCCGACCAATTGTACCCGCTTACCGGCTACGAGGGCTTCAGTCACTGCCGCTTCAAAGGCAGAGAGTGCCTTTTCTGCATCCTTTTTCGTTAAGTCGGATTTTTCCGCGATTGCCGCGATGAGTTCCGTTTTGTTCATTGTATATCCTCCTTTTAATTATAAACCTGCGGAAAATCTCCGCCGCTGGTATTTATAAACGCTAGAAACGAGTTTGTCAAGGAAAATCAATGCTTTTTTGTATTTTCTGTTAAATTTCCTTCTCCCGGCGTTTATTTTCAGCCCATATGCGCAAAGCATCCTGGGCTGTAGCGGCTTTTTCCCCGCCAAAAACGTGTGTATGCCGCCGGATTAGCTTCTCGCAAAGCCCCGCCACAACGTCCTCCAGCGTAAAATGCCCGGAGCGTTGCGCCAGCTTGGCATGGAAAACCACCTGCAACAGCACATCCCCCAGCTCCTCGCGCAACGCGTCCATGTCTCCCGCGTCGATGGCCTGTACCGCCTCCTGGGCTTCCTCCAATAAATAAGGACGCAAACTCTCGTGAGTCTGCGCCCTATCCCATGGGCAACCCGTGTCGCCCAGCAGTGTTTCCAGTATGGTATTGAGTTCGTTCATCTGCATCACTGCTCCATTTGTTTACCTAAGAACCCGGCCGCCGTCTGCGCCAGCTTGCCTTCCACCTCGCCCATTTTCTTGTCCGGCGAAAGGAAGACGATGGCTCCCAGCACATCGCCCTCCGCGATAATGGGTGCGATAAACTGGTTTGAATACGTCGAGGGGTCGTCCTCTTCCAGTATCGGCACAAAGGCCGCGTCGTTGCGGGTGGCTGAGAGTGTGGTGCGTGCGTTGATGGTTTTCTCCAGCGCGGGGGAAATATTCTTATCTAAAAATTCCTTCCGCGCACCGCCCGAAACGGCGATAATTTGGTCCTTATCCACGATGCATGTAATATGCCCGGATGACTGGGACAAACTTTCGGCATATTCCTTGGCGAAATTCCCCAGCTCGCCGATGGGCGAATATTTCTTGAGGATGATTTCCCCTTCTCGGTCGGTAAAAATTTCCAGCGGGTCGCCCTCACGGATGCGCAGTGTCCTGCGGATTTCCTTGGGTATGACAACCCGGCCCAAATCGTCTATCCTTCTCACGATGCCTGTAGCTTTCAAGTGACTTCCTCCTTGTATATGAATTGGCTTATATCGTCAATTCATATTATCTGTAAAAATTTCAGGATTTATACACCGGAGGCTACCTTTGCCAGTTGAGAAAACGCCGTCATATCGTTTACGGCCATTTCGGCAAGCATCTTGCGATTAATGTCCACGCCGGCCTTCTTCAAGCCGTGCATAAACTGGCTGTAATTCAAATTGTGCATACGCGCCGCCGCGTTGATACGGGCAATCCAAAGCCTGCGGTATTCCCGCTTGACCTGCTTGCGCCCCACAAAGGCCGACGCCATGGCCCGCATCACCGCTTGCTTGGCGGTACGGTATTGCTTGCTTCTCGCGCCCACGTAGCCGCGAGCCAACTTCAATGTCCTCTTATGCTTCCTTTTCGCGCCTACCGCGCCTTTTATCCTTGCCATATAAAGTCCTCCTTATGCGTAGGGTAGCATTGCCCTTACGGCTGCTTCGTTGGTTTTGTCCACCATGCCCATCTTACGAAGGGTCATTTTTCGCTTGGGACTTTTTTTGGTAAGCTTGTGCTGCTTCCCCGCCTTGGGGTGCTTAAACTTGCCTGTACCCGTCACCTTGAAACGCTTGGCGGCGGCTTTCTTGGTCTTTATTTTCGGCATAGCAAACTACTCCTTTGTTTTTGGCTTGGGTGCAAGAAACATGGCCATAGAGCGGCCTTCCATTTTGGGTGGCTTCTCGATGTTGCCCACCTCGGCTACCTTGGCGGCAAAGTCGTTGAGGATGCCATAGGCCACCTCGGTGCGGCCCAGCTCCCGCCCCCGGAAGCGTACGGCCACCTTCACCTTGTCCCCGTCCTTGAGAAATTCCAGGGCCTTTTTCAACTTGACCGCAATGTCGTGCTTGTCGATGTTGGGGGAAAGGCGAAGCTCCTTCACCTCGATGGTGCGCTGTTTCTTGCGTGCTTCCTTTTCCTTCTTGGACTGTTCAAACCGGAATTTGCTGTAGTCCATGATCTTGCAGACCGGCGGCTTGGCCGTCGGGGAAATCTTCACCAGGTCCAATTTTTTCTCGTCGGCAATGCGTTGGGCATCTCGGCCGGGGACAATACCCATCTGGGTACCGTCTGCGTCAATCAGACGTACTTCCTTGTCCCTAATCTGCTCGTTGATCATTAAATCGGTAATACTGATTCAACTCCTTTCCCGTAAAACGGAATCACTTGCACATAAAAATAAGCGGACATAAGCCCACTTCATGTATACGCTCCCACATCGCGTCCTATTATAAAGGAAGCGAAATATCCAAAAAAAATCCGCGCGTACGACCCGGCGGCACATGTATGAAAACCATGGCGGTGGGGTGAGAAGTGGCACTTCTGCTTGGCGCGGAGTATAGCACACGGATTATATAGCGTCAATAATGAACATTGTTATATTTTCTTTCGTTGTTTCACCAGGAATGTCGCCACGTGGGCACCCTTGGTGCCCCGGCCGAAGCCCGCGTCCGCGCCGTGGGCCACGGCGGATTCCGGGGCCACCTGGGTGCCTCCGGCTACGAAGATGATTTTCTCCCGGATGCCCATTTCCTTGGCCAGGCGGTCGATGGCGGCGATGTTTTTGTAATGAATGTCGTCGTGGCTGATGATGACGGAGGCCAGGACGGCCTGGGCGTTGAGCTCGACGGCTGCGCCCAGGAGTTTCTCCACGGGTACGGAGGTGCCGAGGTAGTGCACCTTGATGCCGTATTTCTCGATGCCGCCGTGCTTGATGTCGATGATTTCGCGCAGGCCCACGCTGTGCTCGTCCTCGCCTACGGTGCCGCAGACGATGGTGAGGGGCTGTGCGTCAATGGCGGCGCGGATTTCGTCATCACTGAGTATATCCGGCTCCGGGGCCAGCACCAGGCTTGCCGTGTCGATGTCGATGCTCAGCTTGCCCTTCATTTCAATGCGGGTGCCCTCGGCGTGGTGGAGGATTTCACGGCTGATGATGGCGGCCTCGGTGAGGTTCATGGCCTTGGCGCATTCCAGGGCGGCGGCCTCGGCGCGGCGCACATCCGTGGGGAAGCACAGGTTAATCAGCACTGTGCCATCGGCCATCCATTCCATTTCCGGGCGGAGCTTTGTCCCGGCGTGGTAGGGCTTCAAGTCCTTCATGCGCTCGTTCACGTTGTCGGTTTCGTCCAGCTCGTCGATGTAGATGATTTTCTCCGGGTCTTCCAGGGTACAGCCTCCGATGAGGTTGGCGGGGTCGTTTTCCGCGCCTGGGTCATATTGCGCTACGTTGTTGTAGCCGTAATGGGCCGTCACCGGGGCGAAGTAATCCTTTTCCCGGGGAACCACGGAGCCCGCGCCGATGCCGCCGTTCATTTCCCGGCGGATGCCGTCGCCACCCCGCTCGGGATAACAGCCGCTGTCCACGAAGAAGCCCGCTTCCACGGCGGCGAAATACCCGCCCAGCTCCACCATTTCCTCCATGAAAAGCACGGCCCGCTCTTGCAACTCGCGCACCTTGGCGGCCAGGGGGCCGTCGGTTTTCAGCTCTACCAAATCCATGATTCCGTCCATGGCCAGCAAAGCTTGCTTCGCCGTGTCGCAAGCCTCGATATTGTACATATGCCAGGGCACGTTGCGGCCCTCGTCCGGGGTGATGGTGGATTGGATGTCCACGCTGGTGAGCTTGGAGATGAGCATGTTGAGCACGTGCGTGACCGTGGCCTCCCGGGTGGAGCTTTGGATATATTTTGTGTGCATCTGGGCGCGCATCCGATAGCCGGCGAAAAGCTGGCGCAACGCCACGGCATAGGGCAAGTCCATGAAAATACTGGGCGCGGGGGTAGATGTGGGCGGCACGGTGGAAAGACAAATATTCTCCTTGGGGATGCCCACCTTATGGGAGAAGAGGGAATTAATCGCGTGCTGTACCATCAGCTCCGGCATTACCTTCCAGGCGTCCCGGGCGGTGGCGTTGGCGTTGTGCGCGCCGTCGATTTGCGCCTGGTTGGCCCATTTGATGAGCATTTTTGACTCACAGGCGTCCACGAAGGAGCGCACCATATTTATATTGCGGTAAATCACATTGTACTGCGGGTCCTGGTGGACGCCGTTCACCCCTTCTTCGGCGAACATGACGGCGATATCCGGCCCGGCCACGCCGGACACATAGGAATGATAATTGATGGGCCGCCCCACCTCGTCCTCGATGAAGTCTAACGCCTTGCGCTGGGCGCGAACCTGCTTGCGCGTAATGGGTACGCCGCCGATGCCCTGGGGCGTGCCTTCCAGCAAGCCGTCGAAATGGCTCTGCCCCGCCGTGCGGATGACCATGATATGGTCGGCCCCGTGGTGGGCCGCCATACGCATACGCCGGATGTCGTCCTCGAACCGCCCGGAGGCAATCTCTGTGGTGATTACCGGCAGGGGCTGGGGGTCGATATTATTAAAATTGTGGGCGGTGATGAGAGGCACGCTTTCCTTCAGCGGCTCGGATATTTCCCGGTAAGTAAAGGCGTCCATTTGCAAGTCGGTAGCACTTTTGCGCCAGGTCCAGCCCCGGCGGCGGGGGCGGTAGTCTTTCAGGTTCTCCAGAATTTTCTCGATATTCAAGCGCATATCAATTACCCCCCTTAAACAATGCGGTGGCCTCTTCCCAGCCTTTATTTTGGGCCAGCATCAGCCCGGCATCCCGCAGGGGGATATCCTTCGCCTTCGCCAGCTTGTACACCACATGACCCGCGCCGTGGCCCAACAGCCCGCGCTTGTGCGCACCGTCCACAATTTCCTTAACCTCCAAGGAAGAAAAGCCCATGCGCAACAGCACACTGCGCTCAATGGCGGGGGAGGTGTTCTCGCGCCCCAGCTTGAGTAGCGGGTCTACAATTTGTGCGGCCAATTGCCAAAACCGTTCATGTAATTGTGCGTCGGTCAAGTCCGCCAAATGTGCGCGGCGCGTGGAAAAATCATCGTTTCTTTTCATCTATGCCTCCGGTTTCTTGGTGGGGGGAGTATACCATATAGCCGAATAAAGTGAGAACCATCCGCCGGGGGATTGAATGAATGCAACCACATGGGCGGAAAGTTCCGGCGGAGCGATTGCGCGGACCTCCCCGTTTTCGGGGCTTGGCGGCACAGCGCAGTCGTGCCACCCGGGCAAGCGGGAAACTTCTCGCGTCACTGTGATTCGCTTCGCTCACAATCGTTCCGCGAGAATTTCCCGCGCACGGGTGGCGCACTGTGCCGCCAAACCCCGAAAACGGGGAAGGGTTCGCGTACAAGCGACGCGGGAAGCTTTCCGCCCAATGTGGGTACGTCTTGGGGAATCCCCCGGCGGACGGTTCTCACTTTATTCGGCTATAATCTCTTTGATAGACGCGAGGATATAGTCAATATCCCCGGGGGTATTGAAATGGCCGAAGGAGAATCGGAGTGTGCCTTGGGGGTAGGTGTGCAGTGTTTTGTGGGCGAGGGGGGCGCAATGCAAGCCGCACCGCGTCATGATGCCATACGCCCTGTCCAGCACAGATGCGATTTCCGCGTTGTCCCTGTGGGCGAAATCCAGGGAAACAACGGCGATTCTGCCTTGGGTGTCGTTTTTCCCTACGATGCGCACGCCGTTTAATTTGCTGATTCCTTCGAGGAAGTGCTCCGTGAGCTTCATTTCATGGGCGAAGATGGCCGGCATTCCCGTGCGGCTGATATAGTCCAGAGCCTTTTGCAAGCCCAGGATGGCAGGTATATTCAGCGTGCCGGATTCAAATTTGTCCGGCAGTACGCCGGGCTGGATAATTTCGTGGGACTGACTGCCCGTTCCCCCGGTGATGAGGGCTTCGATTTTCTCCGCCAACTCATTTTTTATCACAAAGCCACCCAGGCCCTGGGGAGCCAGAAGCCCTTTATGGCAGGTGAAGGCAATGGCGTCTGCGCAGGACATGGGTAAATCCAGTATCCCTGCCGTTTGCGCCGCGTCAATAATCAGCTTGATACCGTGCTTTTTACATAGTTCATAGATGTCGGAAACGGGCAACACCGTCCCGCACACATTGGAGGCGTGGGTCATCACCAGGGCTTTCGTGCGGGGGGTAATTATTTTTTTGATTTCCTCCGGGTCAAGGCTTCCGTCGGGGCGGCAGGGGGCGACGCTGTAGGGCACCCCTTTTTGCGACAATTCATGCAGGGGGCGCATGACGGCGTTGTGCTCCATGGAAGTGGTTATCACGTGCTCCCCTTCCTTGAGGAGCCCTTTCAAAATCATGTTTAGGGAATAGGTCGCCCCCGGCGTGAAGATGACGTTTCTGGGTTGGTTAAAGCCAAACAGCGCGCAGAGTTGCTTTCGGGTGGCCAAAATTTCCAAGGCCACGTCAAAAGCCGGGGCATAGCCGCCCCGGTTCACGTTGCACCCCACATGGTCAATAAAATCCTTCACCGCGCCGGATACGCCGGGGGCTTTGGGAAAGGAGGTGGCACTGTTGTCGGCATATATCTTCTTCATGATGGCCTCTGTAGAATTAGCGTAATTAATGGGCTATAATATCGTAAAAAATAATTTCTATCATCGGTACGGAAAGAGGACGAATATGTTCAAAAAGCTGAAAATGCCGCTGGTATTTTGGGGTGCGTAGATACATCGCCACCTTTTTCAGCCACTACGACGCGCTGACATTTTTCAACCTGATGCGCGAAACCGGCATAAAGGCGGAGCTCACCCCCGTGCCGCGCAAGGTCAGCGCGTCCTGCGGCACCTGTGTGGCGTTTGAGCATGATACCGTGAAAATCTTCCCCGATTGCGAAACAGAGGCCGTGTTTATCCAAGACGGGGAAGGGTATATAGCGGTGTGGCCACGCCACTACCCCCACATCCGCAACAGCACCGACCCCTCCAGCGCGCCATCGCCAAATATCCCCACGAACCGGAGCACGGAGACGCAAATCCACACCAGTAGTGCGCCCTGAACCAGCCCCCCTACCAGCCCGCCGATTTTGTTTATCAGGTTTAGTATGGGGAGCTGGGCGATGGCGTCCAGCATGTGCATGGCGATGCGCAAAAGCATGAGGATGACCAGAAAAGCGATGACATAGGTGATGATGCGGGCCAGGGAGGACACCAAGGCCGAGGTGAGGGCGGCTTGGAAGCTTTCCCCGGCGCGTTGCAGTTGGTTGTACACCACGGAGGTAATGGTCTGGGTGATGCTTTCATTGATGCCCAGGTTGCGGATGGTGTCGAAGATGAAGGATTCCCCTTCGAAGGGCAGACCGTTGGTGACGGCGGTACCCGCCTGGGTGATGCGGCTATCCACCCAGCTACTTACGAAGGGCTCAATTAGGCCCTCGAAATGGTGGGAGAAAGCACCCGCGGCATAATGCGCGCCGATTAAAGCCCCGATGAGTGCCACCGCCCCGGCCAGAGCCATGACCAAGCCCCGCTGTAGCCCGCGCAAGGTAAAGAGCAGTATGATAATGACGCCAACCAAGTCGATAATCCAATAGCTCATAGCAACAACCCCAGCAATTCTCCAATATGTGCCGCGCCGAAGACACGTATCCCCTCCGGGGCGCGGGTCTTTTTTTTGTTGGCGGCGGGTAAAACACAGGCGGTGAAGCCCTGACGGGCGGCTTCGGTGATGCGCCGCTCGGGCTGGCTTACGGCGCGGAGCTCCCCGGCCAAGCCTACCTCCCCGATGACGAGGTACGCCGGGTCGATGGCTTTATTTTTGTAGCAGGAGGCAATGGCGGCGATGACGGCGGCGTCGGCGGCGGGCTCCTCGATACGCAGGCCACCGGCGATGTTTATATAGCTGTCGTAGGTAGCCAGTTTGTATCCGGCGCGTTTTTCCAGCACCGCCATGAGCATGACCATGCGGTTATAGTCCATGCCGTTGGCAGTGCGGCGCGGCGTGCCGAAGTGGGTGTGTGCCACCAGCCCCTGTACCTCCAGGAGCAGGGGACGGCTACCCTCCAGGGAGCATGTCACCGCCGAGCCGGGTACATTCACCGGACGCCCCGCCAGCATATAGGCCGAAGGGTCGGCGATGGCGGTCAGACCCTGCTCCCCCATTTCGAAGACGCCGATTTCATGGGTGGAGCCGAAGCGGTTCTTCACCGCACGGATGACCCGGTAGCTGTCCCGGCCCTCGCCTTCGAAGTACAGCACGCAGTCCACCATATGCTCCAGCACCCGGGGGCCGGCAATGGCACCCTCCTTGGTGACGTGACCCACAAGAAGCACCGCCGTTTGCCGCACCTTGGCCATCTGGGTGAAAAAGGCCGTGCATTCGCGCACCTGGGTCACGGAGCCGGGCAGGCTGGAGAGCTCGCCCAGGCGCATGGTCTGGATGGAATCAATGAGCAAAAGGGCGGGCTTGATTTTCTCTGCGGCCTCCTGGATGGCGTGGAGGTCGGTCTCCGCCAGGAAGTACAAGCCGGGCGGGTCCACCTTCAGGCGTTTTGCCCGGAGCTTGATTTGCGCCGGGCTTTCCTCGCCGGATATGTATAAAATAGGAAAGGCTTCGCTGGCCATGTGGCGGCAGATTTGCAAAAGCAAGGTGGATTTGCCGATGCCGGGGTCGCCCCCCAGCAATAAAAGGCTCCCCCCCACCAAGCCGCCCCCCAGCACCCTGTCCAGCTCGGGGATGCCCGTGGCGCGGCGGGCTTCGGCGTGGTTTTTGCCGGGCTGGATGTTTCGCAACAAGATGGGGGCGTTGCCCCCGGCCTTCGCCGCCCCTTGCAAAAAAGCGGCCGACCCGCCCCCGGATTTACCGGTTGCGGGCCTTACCGCTCTTTCCTCCATGGTATTGAATTGGTTGCAGGTGGGGCAACGCCCCAGCCATTTCGCCGTTTCGTAGCCGCATTGGCCGCAAATAAATAAGGACTTGGGTGCAGGCATACAACGCCCCTTAATCGTTTTCCAGCAGTTCCAGCAGGGTTTTGAGGGGGCCGTTGGCATCCATGTACGCGTACCGCCCGCCGGGATATTCGCCCTTTTGAATCAACGGGATGCCATTGCGCTCCAGCTTCATGATTTTTTCCTGCATCCCCGCTATGATAAAGGCGATATGATGCACGCCCTCACCGTTCTTGTCGAGGTCCTCCCGCCAGGTGGAGGGGTGTGCGTCCGGCTCAATTAGCTCGATGGTCAAATTGCCCCCCACCGGGAAGAAGGCCAGCTTCGCCCGCGCCGGGGAGGGTTGCCCGCGAAACTCCGTCTGCGCGTCCTTCAATTCCCCCGTCAGCGACCAGCCCGGGTTATCCATCCCCAAAAAATCGGCAAAAACCTGGCTCGTCTTTTCAATATCATGCACCAAAATACCAATCTGCACCACAGTGCTTGTGCCCAGCATATTCTTTTCCACGAAAACATAACCTCCCTCTTGCTTAAATCGAAACCACTATAGCACGCCCCACCGCAAAATAAAACCCTGATAAAATTTAATTATAGTCTATCTATCCTGCATCCGGTGCGGTATATTCACGCCAAACTCCATTCAGAAAGGAAGCTGTTTGCATGAAGAATATGCAGAAAAGTGTAGCGAACCGGGAGGTTTGCCTACATTAAAATTGTCAAACCTCCCGTGGGCTGACTACAACCATCGGAGGAAAAACATGAACCGCGAAAATAAACGTAAGAAATACGCGAAGGGGTATTACAAGCGCAACCCCTGCAACGAAGGCTTTAAGTGTAAGGTATGCAACCACGACATAATGCCCGAAGGCGCGGGCACCGGCCACAGGAACCACTGTCCGCATTGCCTGTCCAGCAAGCATTTGGACATGGAGCCCGGCGACCGCAAGGCTGATTGCGGCGGCACCATGGAGGCCATCGGCGTGTGGGTACGAAAGGGCGGCGAATGGGCCGTCATCCACCGTTGCAAAATATGTGGCCACATCAGCTCCAACCGCATTGCCGCCGACGACAATCCGCTGAAGCTCATGTCGATGGCTTTGAAGCCCCTGGGCAACCCGCCCTTCCCACTGGAAGACCTGACTGCGCACGGGTACCGCGTTTGACACAGACGTCCTCTCATGTAAAATGGTATCAATGGGATTAATTTTACATGGGAGGATGTTATGATTTACAGAAAATTGGGAAACACGGGCTTTAACGCGTCCTTGCTGGGTATGGGCTGTATGCGCTTGCCTTATATCGACGACGCGGACATGACCAAGGGCGTGGACCGCCAGCGGGCCTATGAAATGATTCGCCATGCCGTGGAGCAGGGCGTGAATTATTTCGATACCGCCAAAGGCTACCACGGCGGCGACAGCGAGGCCGTCTTGGGTGAAGCCCTCGACCACAACGGAATGCGCGAAAAGGTGTGGATTACCACCAAGCACCCCTTCTGGCAGCCCTGCGCGCCGGACCAAATCCGCCGCAACCTGGAAGAAACCCTGAAAAAACTCCGTACGGATTATCTGGATACCTACCTGATGCACGGCATCGGCCCCGGCAGTTGGCCGAAAATCCTGGAATGGAACATCTGGGGCGAGTTTGAAAAATTCAAGGCCGAGGGGCTCATCCGGCACATCGGCTTCTCCTACCACGGCAATTTCGCGCATTTCAAGGAAGTGGTGGCCCATTATCCCTGGGAATTGTGCCTGGTCATGCACAATATACTGGACGTGAACCGGGAAGTTACCGCCGAGGGTATCGCCATCGCCGCGGAAAAAGGCATCGCCGTAACCATCATGGAGCCCCTGCGCGGAGGGGGGCTTTGCACCTCGCCCAAGCCCGTGGCGGCGGTGTACGACGCCTTCCCCGTGAAGCACAGCCCCACGGAATGGGCCTTCCGCTATCTGGCCAACCTCCCCGGCGTAGCGTCCATTACCAGCGGCATCTCCTCCATGGCACAGCTTGAAGAAAACCTGGCCATTTTCTCCCAGCCCGACATGACCCCCGGCCATATGACCCCCGACGAGGAAAAATTAATCGTCGCCGCCCGCAAAGCCTACGAATCCGTGGTGACTATCCCCTGCACCCGTTGCAACTACTGTATGCCCTGCCCGCAAAATGTGAACATTTCCAACATATTCAACCAATACAACGACGGCCACCGCTTCGAATTTTTCAACCAGGTGCGCCGCTCCTACATGTTCGCCCGCCGGGGCGGAAGCGGCGCGGACAAATGCACCCAATGCGGCGTGTGCATCGAAAAATGCCCCGCCGGCATCGACATCCCCGCCCAATTAAAAACCGCCCACGCAAAGCTGGACGGTTGGGAAGAATAGCGGCGATACATTTACTGCAAGAACGGATTATGCGTTTTCTCGTGCCCTACTGATGTCTCTGACCCATGCCCCGGATAAATTTTTATCTGCGACGGCAGGGTCAGAATTTTTTTGTGTATATTTTCCAAAAGTTCCTCGTGGCTACCGGAAGGAAAATCCGTACGGCCGATGGAATCCTTGAAGAGGGTATCCCCGGTGAACAGGGCCCCGTATTCCTCATCGTAGAAGCACAGCCCGCCAGGGGTATGGCCGGGGGTGTGCAGTACCTGCAACGATATATCCCCAACGCGAACCTCGTCCCCGTCGTTGAGCAAGTGCTCCGGCGTCACCGCCGCGCCGCGCCCCATGCGGGCGGACATGTTCAGGGCGGGTTCCTCCAGCATTTCCTTTTCCAAGGGGTGGGCATATACCGGCGCGCCGGTGGCTTCCTTTATCGCGTCTATGCCGATGATGTGGTCGTAATGGCCGTGGGTAAGCAAAATGGCCTTGACCGTGATATTATTTTCCTTTAGGAAAAGGGGCAGGGCCTTCGTGTCTTCCTTGCCGCACCCGGCGTCGATGAGCACGCCCTCGCCGGATGCTTCGTCGTAGTACAGATATACATTTTGCCCCATGACATTGTTGTTAAAAGTTTTGAGCTTCATTGTACAATCTCCACATTGACCCGCACATTTTCGTGTATCGCCGCCGCTTTAATTACTGTGCGGATAGAGCGGGCGATGCGGCCCTGCTTGCCGATGACCTTGCCCATGTCCTCGGGGGCGACTTTAAGCTTGAGGGTGGTCATACCGTTGGCGGTTTCTTCGATAACCTCAAGCTGGTCGGGGTTTTCCACCAGGTTTTTGGCAATGGTGATGAGTAATTCTTTCATCGTTTACCTTCCTACATGCCGGATTTTTTGAGCAGGGCGCGTACCTTGTCGGTGGGTTGCGCGCCGTTTTGAATCCATTGCTTGGCGGCCTCCATGTCTACCTTCAGTACGGTGGGCTCTTTGGTGGGGTCGTAGATGCCGATTTCGGCCAGATTTTTACCGTCGCGCTGGGTACGCGCATCGGCTACTACGATTCTGTAGAAGGGGGCTTTCTTCGCGCCCATTCTTTTCAAGCGGATTTTTACCATTGTCTTTGCACCTCATAGATTATATTTTTCATGAAAGGAACGGGAGCTTGCCCATCATATCTTTCATGGCTTTGCCTTTTTTGTTCATGCCGCCGGTAAATTGCTTCATCATTTTGCGCATTTCCTCAAATTGTTTCAGCAGGCGGTTTACTTCCTGTATGGTGCGCCCGCTACCCGCCGCAATACGTCGCTTCCGCGAGCCGTTGAGGATTTCCGGGTTGACGCGCTCCTTTTTCGTCATGGACTGGATGATGGCCTCCACGTAGACCAGGGCTTTTTCGTCGATGTCGGCTTCGTTGATGGCTCCCATCCCCGGCATCATGCCCAAAATATCCTTGAGGGAACCCATTTTCTTCACCTGTTGCATCTGGGTGAGGTAATCGTCCAGGGTGAGGGTGCCGCCCATCATCTTTTTTTGCAACGCTTCGGCTTCCTTTTCGTCGAAGGCTTGCTGTGCCTTGTCAATCAGGCTCAAAACGTCGCCCATGCCCAAAATGCGCGAGGCCATGCGGTCGGGATGGAAGACATCGAAGTCGTCCAGTTTTTCGCCCATGCCCACATATTTCACGGGCTTGCCCGTGACGGCCTTCACCGAAAGCACCGCGCCGCCCCGGGTATCGGAGTCCAGCTTGGTGACGATGATGCCGTCCAGCCCCAGCTTCTCGTCGAAAGTCTTCGCCACGTTGACCGCGTCCTGCCCGGTCATGGCGTCCACCACAAGTAAAATCTCCTGGGGGCGGATGGACTGCTTTATCCGCGCCAGTTCGTCCATCAGGGCCTCGTCGATATGCAACCGCCCCGCTGTGTCCACCAAAACGATATCGTGGCCGTTGGCCTTGGCATGTTCGATGCCCTTCGCCGCGATGACAGCCGGGTCAACCTTGTCGCCCATGTCGAAGACGGGTATATCATAGGTTTTGCCCACCACCTGCAACTGCTTAATCGCCGCCGGGCGGTAGATGTCGCAAGCCACCAGCAAGGGACGCTTGCCCTGCTTGCGCATATGCCCCGCCAGCTTGCCGCAACTGGTAGTCTTCCCCGCGCCCTGCAAGCCCACGGCCATGTACACGGTAGGGGATTTGCTGGAAAAGGTCAGCTTGCTTTGGGTGGAGCCCATCAGCTCGATAAGCTCCAGTTCCACCAGTTTTATTACCTGCTGGCCGGGATTGATGGCTTCGTGGACGGTATGGCCGATGGCCTTCTCCGTGAGGGTATTGACGAAATCCTTCACCACGCGGAAATTGACATCGGCTTCCAGCAAGGCGAGGCGCACTTCGCGCATGGCGTCGCGCACGTCTTTTTCAGAAAGGCGGCCTTTTCCACGTAGCTTCTTGAAGACATTTTGCAATTTCTCGCCTAGATTCTGAAACGCCATAGCTTCATCCCTTATGTTCTAAGTAAAGCGTCCAGCTGGGTCAGCAGGGATTTCCGCAGGGGCTCATCCACGGATTCCAGCAATCCGCGCATATACCCGGCCGTATCCTGTTGCATCATGAAGCGTTGCACCAGCCCCAGCTTTTCCTCGTATTTTTCCAATTTTTGCGTTGTGCGCCTAAGCATGTCGGACACGGCTTGGGGGGTGATGCCCAGCTCCGCGCCAATTTCAACCAGGGAATAATCATCCTCGTGGTACATGGAAAAACACGCACGCTGGTGCTCGGTCAGCATCGCGCCATAAAAATCAAAGAGCAAATTTTTATTATGCCGCTCCAGCGGGGAGTCTGAATCATACATACCATCACATCCGAAATCTTATTCAAGATGAAATGCTTTAATGCAGTATAAATGCTTTATGTCGAATCGTCAAGAAAAATATTTCCAGGGAATGCGCGGTTTTACGCCCCGAGCCGCTCCACTAGTGCGTTTAAGGCCGCGTAGGAGTTAAAGTTTTCGGGTGTGAGCTCGTCGGCGGGTATTTCCACATCCAGCTTGTCGGCGATTTCGCCCACCAGAAAAATGATGTCGTAGGAGTCGATGACCCGGTCATCTATGAGGGTGGTGTGGGTGGTGTAGTCGATGTCGGGATGGAGCTCTTGGAGGATTTCCAGTAGCATATTATTTCACCTTGCTTTCCTTGTAGCGGGTGAGGAGCGTTACCCGGTCGATTTTGCCCCCCGTTGTCTGGGGCAGGCTGTCCAGGGGGAAAAGCGCGTGGGGTTGCATATATCGCGGGAGCTCCGCTTTCAGCGCGGCTTGCACGGCGGATTTTTCCGTGCCCGCCTCCGCCATGTAATAAAGGATAATCCGGCTGGCGTCGTCGTCGAAAACGGCGCAAGCCAGCTGGACGCCGGGTATGCGGGTGGCCACCCATTCGATTTCCGTCAGCTCAATGCGGTAGCCCATGTGTTTGATTTGGTGGTCCTTCCGGGAAAGGAAATAATATAGACTGTCCGCGCCCCGCCGGCCCAAGTCCCCGGTTTTGTACAGCAGGTCAAGGAAGGGGGCGTGGGGGTTTTGCACAAAGGCCGCCTGGGTACGCGCCGGGTCGTTGAAATATCCCAGGCACAGGCAGGTACCGCGAATGCAGATTTCCCCCGCCTCGCCGGAGGGGGGTTCGTCGCCGTTTTCGTCCAGGAGGAGCACCCCCGTGTTGGGGAAGGGACGGCCGATGGGAACGGTTTCATGCTCGGCAAAATCCCGCTCCAGGATGTAATATAAGGACATGCCCGTGGCCTCTGTGGGGCCATAAAGATGAATGAAGCGCGCCTGGGGGAGGGCCTTGCGCCACCGGTTCAGGTGCTTGATGGCGAAGACCTCGCTACCGAAGGCAATAGTGCGCAGGGTGTGTGGCGTGGCTTTGTCCAGCGCGCCCAGCGCGGCAACCAGACCCAGCGCGGACGCCACCCAGCAAATGGTATTGATGCCGTGGGCGTTGATATATTGGATGAGCTTGACAGGGAACATGAAAAGGGATTTGGGGATGAAATGAGTGGTCGCGCCGTATTTTAGGGTGGGGATGAGCTCCTTCAGGCAAGCGTCCAGATACAGGGGCGACTGGTTGCCGAAAACCGTGGTTTCGTCCACGCCCAGCACCGGGCAGAGCTGTTCAATATAGTCGATAACCGAGCGGTGGCTGGCGGTCACGCCCTTGGGTGTGCCCGTGGAGCCGGAGGTAAAGACCACGTACAGCGGGTCGGTGTCGATGGCGGCCTGCCGCAGGGTCGCCAGGGCTGGGTCGTTTATTCTGCAAGTAGAAATGTCCGCGAAGGAAAGGATGTCGCAGGGTACCTCCAAGGTAGCCAGGATTTGCTGTGAAGCGTCATCGCGGATGACCAGAGACGGGCTGACGGCTTCGAATATTTGCCGGATGCGGTAGGTGGGCATCTCCGCGTCCAAAGGCACGTAATAGCACCCGCCATAGGCAACGCCGAGGAAGGCCGCCACCATGTCCGCGCTTTTTTCCATGAACACGACAACGGGCTTTTTATACACGCCGCGCTCATGGAGGAAGCTCCCCACAGCGCGGGATTTTTCATACAATTCAGCGAAGGTCAGCCCGCCGTTTTCGCCCACGAAGGCGTTTTTTTCCGGGGTAGCCTTAACCGTGTTTTCCAGGTATTCCAATACAACGGTCATGGCGCAATCTCCGGGGTCAAGGCCGGGTCAAAGGTATAGAAATCGCCGCGCCCGCCCATGTAGCGAATCCGATGGGTAAATTCCTCCGCCTGGGTATTGGTGAACATGAAGCGTTCGTCGCTGGCGATGTGGCGCACGGGGGTGGTGTCGAAATGGTGCCAGCCCAAACCGTCCGGGTTAATCAAATTCCACCGGTGGTCTGAGGGGTTGGTGGTGCCGGGTTTGCGGTCCACGCGCAGGGTTGGGATGCCGGAGCGTTCCAGCATTACGGTGGCTATGCCGTAGAAATTAAAGCAATTGCCGCGCCGGTTCAGCAAGGCCAAATGGGCGGATTCATAGGCGGAATCGCGCCCGCCCGCCCCGATGGCTGACAGGGCGATATTGTTGGTAATCCAATTAAAAATGGCGCGGGCCTGTTGTACCTGGGTCATGCCATAGCGAAGGATGCGCCCCAGCAAATCATCCACCATTTCGTGTACCACGGCGGGGTCAACGCTCAATACATGGACGTAAACGGTCGCTTCGGTGGTCAGGCCCCAGGCGTCGGTGGCGGTGTAAACGATGGGATACATGCCGCGTTCGTTCACGTTAAGCTGGCCGGAGTCGATGTCAAATTGCAACGCCCGGCCAAAGGCATCCTGGGCGGAAACCCCGGCGCGAAAGCGCACCGGCTCCCCCAGGGCCACGATGATATCCTGCACGCCATAAAAAATAGGGGGCACGGTGTTGGGTAAAAACGTAACCGTGGAAGCGTACAAGGCATAATTGCCAAAGGCGTCCTCCACGCGGACATCCACGGTGTGGTCGCCGGGGGAGAAGATATCCGGCGGGGATACGATTTCCACCGAAGTCACCGGGGAAAGGTCAAAAACGGAGGCAACCACGTCCTGGGTGGAAACCGCCCGCCCCATCTGGGAGGTAAAATTCCTTGTCACCACCGTGGGGGGAGTGGTATCTTCCACCACCACTGCGGAGTAAAAATAAATATCGTTCAACGAAAGCTGAACCCGATGGGTGCCCACGGGCAACGCCCCGGCCACGGGCGGCGGCCCCACGTAGCGCACACGCAAAATATCCCCGGGCAAAGCAGGGGCGTTGGCGATAAAATAGACGGGGGCGATGGGCGTTTCGTCGCCAAGCTCAACGCGTACCGACGCCAAGGGTTGGACTATGTACAGGGTAGCCGTGGCACGCACCCGCCGTGAATTGCGTTGCAAAGTAAGGGGAATCTGCATCCGCCCGGGGGCATTGAAATCCACCTCCCCATAAAAATAAGCGGAAATCCCCGCCATGGGCTCGGTATCCGCAAGGAAAACGGCGGCGTCTACGCCATGCCCCGCCAAGGTGGCGGCGGGGCGCAGGTCATAATCCAGCCGGGTAGCAAACCAAACAAACAGCCCTATGCCCACCAAGGCTATCGTGGAGGCGCAGGAAATAAATACTTTTTTCATGGCCGCTCCTAATTTGTGAGTAACTCGTAGGAAATCGTCTGCACGATATTATCGTTTACCACAAAGCGTGCGGTGGTATTTCCCCGGGTGAAGATATACATACCGTAGGAATAGTCATATTCATGGCCGTAGGCCGCGAGCAAATCCGCCAGGGAGGAACCCAGAAAAATACCCCCAACCGTGGATAGACTGTCGTCCGTGAGTATGAGCGTATGCACCCGGTCCTCCCCGGCGATGGGGTAGGTCTGTATCTGCACACCGGGGAAGAGGAAGAACCGGTCAATCCCGTCGAAGGCGCAGCTGGGGCGGTCGAAGGTGTCAATGGGCTCCCCCATTACAGCCAAGATTTCATTGATATCCGCATCGAGGTAAATGGTGTTGCCCTGGGCAACAAAGTAGAAAACCGATGTGACCGGGCCGGCGGGCGCGGTTATGCCCACGGTGGGGTCCGCCGCAGGGGCGGGGGCGGGGGTGGTGACGGGGGCGGG
>WQSR01000030.1 GCA_009787785.1 Defluviitaleaceae bacterium | reverse complement strand
GCCGCGATACACGGCCACACTGCGGCCAACCGCGCCGCGCCGCCTTCCGCAACTACCAACGTGGGGGGGGGTACCAACATGACGGGCCTGGGCTTTTTTGCCCAGCCGAGGGCCGACAGACCCAGCGCGAACACCATCGTGACCAACTCCCGTGACCGTATCTCCACAGAAAACGCGCCCGCGTCGTGGCAACAAACCGCCAATGGCTGGTCGTCGGTCAGGGGTGGCTATTTCGATACCGTGGTAACGGGTATTGGCCAGCGGGCCCAGTTTGAAGGGCACAATGTATATGCCCACGGTACAACGCTGTTTATCATGCGCGACAATGAATATATCCGGGTGACAAGAGACCCGGTGACAAATAACTTCCAGCGTGCCACAGATGCGGATGACAATTATCTTCCCCCGCTGAATTTCCGTACCTTTGCCACCACCAATGTCCAGATTACCCATAATAACGTATTAAGACAGGTGCAACAGATTACGACAACCGGCGGCGACCACGTGTTTTTCATAAACGCGGGAGACGAGGGCTACATCAGGGTAAACAACGTGCCGGTACCTGGTGCGCCTGCGGGTGTGTACAATTTTGAGCTGGCCACAACCCCCGGCCCCACCCCGGATGACCCACCCACCTTCACCGCCTTTGACCCCGCCGATTATGCGGCATACATGTACACCGCAGAGAATGTAACCCGCGACAGCGGCGCGATACCCACCCCCGTAGCCGGCGTCCCGGTCAATGTTGAAATTGAGTTCAACAATGTATTCAGGCAGGTACAGCAGTTCGGCATGGGCAGTGAAACGATTTACTTCATAGCCGCAGGGGACAATAATTACATCCGGGTTGACCGGACGCCGGTGGCGGGTTCACCGGGTGTGTATAATTTCGCCGTCGCCACAACCCCCGGCGACCCCGATGCCGTACCCCCCATACCCCCCGAGCCCATAGCACTCACCGCCGACCAATTGGACGCCATGGCTACCGCAGTGATAGAGCCCGCAACCCGCGCCACCACCGCCACGGTGGGACACGGGCAACTGCGCTTCGATGTACAGTCCTTTACCCATGGCGCGGCTACGGTTTTCTTCGCCACCATAAACGGTGTGCACCGGGAAGTGAGGGGCTCGGTAGCCGATGGCTTCCAGGTAGTCGCCAACAACGCCACCCCCCCGCCGCTTCAAATTATCAACCGCGATTCCCTGCGTACGGTGCATGAGCAATACTACCACACACAAGTATGGCGCGAGGTGCCCAACCAAGAGCGTACCCCCACCAACGAAAGAATCAATTCCGTCCCCAATGTTGTGGGCTGGGATACCCACGCACCGGGTGCCTCAGGGGATTATACCTGGCGCGGGGTGGATGGCAATGGCTATTTCCTTACCAACGCGGTGAGAACTAATTTAACCTTTGAAGGCGTGGCGGTACGCCGTATTACGGCAGGCCCGGGCACGGGTTACTACTTTGCCGTTATAGGGGGTAGGAACGCCCTTTTGCAAAGAGACGGGGACGAATTTACCCGTTGGACACAGGGCGATTTCTTTGCAGCTTACCCGGAAATGGCACCGTCGGGCTGGCCAACAGGCGACGGCCATAACCCCAACGACTACGCCTACCTCACGTTTAATCCGGCGGCTTCTACGAATGTGTTTAACTATACCCAAACCCAGTTTTTTGTAAGCACCATTACGATTAACAATACCGATATCAATATCCGCTCCTACTGGAATGTCAACCAGGTGATGAATGCGATTAACAATTCTGCCGCAGGGGTGGAAATGCGCCTGACCAACGGCCAGTTTACCCTTACATCCCGCACAACCGGAGCGGGCGGGAATGTCAATATCACCGCCGACGAAGCGGGCTTTATGACTTGGGCATTGGGCTTGGATTCCAGCCACAACGCCACCGCGGAGCGGACGTTGGAGGGACAAAACGCCAGCGCGCAAGTGCGCAGGGAGGACGGGGTATGGCGCAACTTAGCCTTCAACCCCAACCGCCCCAATATATTCACCTACGCGAACCACACCATTTCCCTGGCCGGCGCGGAAGTGGGGCAGGTGTTCACGATAGAAACCACCCGGGACATGGGTGCCGTAGACCGCACCATGGAAGCCATCCGCGATTTTGTGGAGCAGTACAACGCGCTGGTCATGATGCTGCAAACGGCCCACTCCNCCANCCGCCCCCGCTCCGTCAGCGGCGGCCAGCGTTCGTTCTTCGAGCCGTTGCTGGATGCCGAGCGCAGGGACATGAGCGACCGGGAAATTGAACGCTGGGAGGAACAGGCCAGAAAGGGTCTGCTCTTCCGCGACAGTACCCTCCGCAATATCCAGGCGCAAATGCGGCGGCAAATCAATGACGGCGTTTTGCTTCCGGGCAGGACAGGAAATGCCCCCGGCGACCATATATTCCTGCACGAAATCGGCATTACCACCGGCGGTGTTATGCCGGGCCAGGCCGCCAACCAGCTTAATATCGGCTTGTTGCAAATCAACGAGGACAGACTCCGTGCCGCCATCGAGGGTAGCCCGGAGCTGGTGGAAACCTTGTTTACGGCCAACCCCCAAAATGCAACCGCCAGACAGATACTGGATATGCCCGCGAACCAACGGGCGCAGGTGGGGCTTGCCCACCGCTTGGATGCTATCATCTTCGACGCTACCCGGGATACCGGCCGGGGCAATAACCGGGAGGTCGGCTCGCTTACCCGTATGGCGGGACACGCAAACTTTTCCCAGGACCGCCTAAGCCGTCAAATCCACAACTACGACCGCCGCCTGGACCGGATGCAGGACTGGCTGATACGCCGTGAGCAACAATTATTCCGGCAATTCTCCATGATGGAGCAAGCCATGGCCCGTTCCCATTCGCAAATGGATAGCCTGTTCATGTTTGGCATGAACTAAGGGCGGCAGATATGAATGTACTGGAGCAGGCGCAAGATATCGTAGATAAATTGTACCAGCTGACGGCGGGGCTGAGCTTCATCGGGGACGACGAGAACGAGGACAGCGACATCGAAGCCTACATCGCCATGGTGGACGCCCGGGAGCCCTTGATAAAAGAGCTGGCGGCTTTGCGCGGGGAAATGGACACAGCCACCCAAGCCACCCCGGAGTTTGCCGAAATCGTGCGATGCATCGACGACATCGCGGAATTGGACAGGGAGCACCTCTCATTTTTCGAGAAGTTGCGCGAGGAGGTACAGAGCTCCATCAAGGAAATCAAGAAGGGCCGTCAAATCAACAATGCGTACAGTTCGGATGCCATGTATGACGACGCTGTACGTGTGGATACTAAGAAGTAATATTCGCCGGCATCATCCGGCACTAGGAGGAAGATTAATATGGATGTTAATCGGGTAGCCACCGCAACCCCACTACCCCCACCGCCCACCCCTTCCGCGCCTGTGGCAACGGAAGCAACCCCCCTCGTTGCCGCGCCCGTCAATGGGGCCGCCATACCCGCCCCCGCGCAAAACGGGGGGAGCGCGGACGCTTCTTTCCAGGAACGCGGCGATGTAACGCGGCTGGAAGTGGCGGTCAGAGGGCTCAACCAGTCCCTGGCACCCCATCAGCGGCACATGTCTATTGACACCCACGAGGCCACGGGGCGTATCATGGTGGCGGTATACGATACCGACACCCGCGAAATAATCCGCGAAATCCCGCCACAGCGGGTCTTGGATGCCCACGCGAGCTTGCTGGAAATGGCCGGACTCTTCATGGATAGAAGGGGATAAACCTGTGATTAGACCCAACCCGTACGCAAAAATGCAAAACGACGCGATAATGACCGCGTCGAAGGAAGAACTGACCCTCATGCTGTACGAGGGGGGCATCAAATTTTGTAATTTGGCGTTGGTAGCCATGGAAAAAAAGGATGTGCAAAAGTGCAACGAGCACATACAACGGGTGCAGGACATTGTCCGGGAATTTCAAATCACCCTCAATTTTGCCTATCCCATTGCCCATGAGTTAAACAATCTCTACGACTATATGCACCGGCGGCTGGTGACAGCCAATATAAGGAAAGACTTGACCATCCTAAAGGAAGTGCTGGGTATGTTCCGTTCCATGCGCGATACATGGAAGGACGCCATGAAGCTGGCACGAGCAGGGCACTAAGGTATAGCCGAGTCAAATTGACGTTCAACCCATCAATGCCTTGTCATTGGTGGGTTTTTGCTGTATAAAAGTATATATTGGTATACTTTGGATGCAGGAGGCATACGGGATGCAGGAAAGCAGGGAACACATTTTGTTGCAAACGGGGACATTTATTCATAATGCCATACAGCAGGATTTGGCCGGGCGGCTGGGCGATTTGCGCACGCGTTTCCCGCCGGAGCCGGGGGGATTTTTGCATATCGGCAGTGCCAAGGCGGTATATATTAACTTTGAGCTGGCCCGGATTTATGGCGGCAAGTGCAACCTGCGCATGGACGACACCAATCCGGCGAAGGAGGACGCTTCCTTTGTACAGGCCATTCAGGACGATATCCGCTGGCTGGGATATGAATGGGAGGGGGAGGTGCTGTTTGCCTCCGATTATTTCGACAAAATGTATGAATGCGCCGTGGAGCTGATAGAAAAGGGCTTGGCCTTTGTGTGCGATATGAGCGGGCCACAGATGCGCTCCAGCTTCGGCGGACTGGGGGAGGCGGGGAAGGAAAGCCCGTACCGGGAACGTTCCCGCGAGGAGAATCTGGACTTGTTTGCCCGGATGAAAAAGGGCGAATTTCCCGACGGGGCCAAGACATTACGGGCGAAAATAGATATGGCTTCCCCCAATTTGAACATGCGTGACCCGGTGATTTACCGGATTTTGCGCAGGACGCACTCAAACACGGGGGACAAATGGTGCATCTACCCCATGTATGACTTTGCCCACCCCCTGGAGGACGCTATTGAAGGGATTACGCACTCGCTGTGCGGCGTGGAATTTGAGGACCACCGGCCCATCTATGAATGGTATGTGAACAATTTGGATTGTTTTCCGGTGAAGCCGCGACAAATTGAGTTTGCCGAGATTGCCATTTCGGATACGGTGCTGGGAAAGCGGCACATCCGTAAGCTGTTGGATGAGGGGAAGCTGGAGGGCTGGGACGACCCGCGGCTGGGGACCATAAGCGGGATGCGGCGGCGGGGGTATCCGGCCCAGGCCATACGGGATTTTCTGGGTGCGGCGGGGGTGAGCAAGGCGAAGAACCGGGTGGAATTTACCATGCTGGAGCATTTCGTGCGGGAACATTTGAAGCCGGTTAGCAAGGTCGTGATGGCGGTGCTGGAGCCGCTGAAGCTGGTCATCGAGAATTTCCCCGAGGGGGAAAGGGAGTTGCTGAATATACCCTACAGCCCGGACAATCCTGATATGGGGAGCCGCGTGGTACCGTTCTCACGGGAGATTTATATCGAGAGGACGGACTTTATGGAGGAGCCGGAGCGGAAGTTCTTCCGGCTCGCGCCGGGGAAGGAAGTGCGCTTGAAGGGGGCATATTTGGTGCGCTGTACGGAGGTGGTGAAGGACGACGCCGGGAACGTTACCGAAGTGCGCTGTACCTATGACCCCGAAACGAAAAGCGGCACCCCCGGCGCGGAAACCCGAAAGGTGAAGGGCATACTCCACTGGGTCAGTGCGTCGGAAGGGGTGCCCATTACGGCGCGGCTCTATGATACCTTGGTGCTGGACGACCCCACGGCGGAGTCGGGCGTGCGGGAAAATCCCGATTCCCTCCACGTGAGGGATACCGCCCTGGCTGAGCCGGCCTTGGCCGCCGCAACGGATGGGGAGCGGTTCCAATTTATGCGGCAGGGGTATTTCTGCCTGGACGCGAAGGACTCCACACAGGAACAGCGGGTGTTTAACCGCACGGTGGGATTAAAGAGCTCTTATCGGCCCACTGTCTGACCCAACAGACGGTGAGAAACCAATATAAATATGTAAAATAAATATGCAAAAGGAGCCAATCAAATGGACAAGAAATTTGCAATGCTTCGCGCCTTGGGCGAGGAAAAAGTGGTGGCGGTTATCCGTGCCGAATCCGAGGAGCAGGGTTTTAAAATTGTAGACGCGGTAAAAAAAGGCGGCATCAAGTTCCTGGAAATCACGCTCACCGTGCCGGGGGCCATCGACATCATCAAGGAGCTGGCCAAGAAATATAAGAACGAGGATATTTACCTGGGCGCGGGTACGGTGCTGGACCCGGAAACCGCAAGGGCGGCTATTTTGGCGGGTGCGGCCTACATCGTTTCCCCCTGCTTCAGCCCGGAGGTTATGCGTATGTGCAACCGCTACCGGGTGCCCTGTATGCCCGGCGCGCAGACCATCAAGGAAATCGTGGCTTGCTTGGAAATGGGCGCGGATATCATCAAGGTGTTCCCGGGGGACGCCTATTCGCCAAGTATTATCAAGAGCTTCAAGGGACCGCTCCCGCAAGGTAATTTCATGCCCACAGGAGGGGTTTCTCTGGCCAATGTAAAGGACTGGTTCGCCGCCGGGGCCTATGCTGTGGGCACGGGAAGTAACCTTACCGCCGGGGCAAAGACCGGTGATTTCGACGCGGTAACGGCAGAGGCGCGGAAGTTCGTGGAGGAAGTAGGGAAGGTAAAATAGGATTGCTTATGGAAGGAAATTCCTTATAGCCCAAACAATGTACATGCGTTCCCCCAGGTCTGCTCACGCACGGCTTGGGGGGACGTTTTTTTGATTTTGGCGATGGCGTCCACCACATAGGAAAGATACCCCGATTCGTTCCGCTTGCCCCGGTGGGGGGCGGGGGTGAGGTAGGGACAGTCGGTTTCCAGCAGGATTTTATCCAGGGGAATGGCTTCCACCACGGCCCTAAGCCGCCCGGTCTTATCGAAGGTCAGCACCCCGCCAATACCCAGATGAAAGCCCAAGCCGGTATAGCGTTGCGCCAAGTCCTCATCCCCGGGGAAGGCATGGATGACGCCGCGCCTATGGGGGGAGGCTTCCAAAGTTTCAAAGACTTCCTCCTCCGCGTCCCGGGAGTGGATAATGAGGGGAAGCTGTAATTCGTGGGCAAGTGCGAGCTGCCGCTTGAACCATTTGCGCTGGGACTCCGGCGGGGAGAAATTGCGGTTAAAGTCCAAGCCGATTTCCCCAAAGGCCACCACTTTTTCGTGGGCGGCCAGGGCTTTCAGCTCGGTCATGGCATTTTCCGTTAGGGTTTTCGCGTCGTGGGGATGCACGCCCACGGCGGCATAAATGAAGGGATATTTCTCTGCCAGGGCAACGGAAGCGCGGGAGGAGCGTATATCGCTCCCCACGTTGAGCACCGCGCCCACGTTGTTGGCGGCAAGGGCGTGCAGTAGGGTGTCCCTGTCCGTGGCGTATTGCTTGTGGTCGTAGTGGGCGTGGGTTTCGAAAATCGCGCTCACGCCTTTTCTCTCCGGGGGAACGCTCCCTCACCCTTTGTTACCCGTACTTCCCGGGGCAACAAGCCGAAATGCTTTCCGCTTTCCCAGGTGGTGAAGGCCGGGTCGGTGATGTTGAGCTGGGCCCGGATGATGTCTGGCGTGGCGGGCATCACCGGGGCGATGGCGATGGCGACGATGCGCAGGGTTTCAGCCAGGCAATAGAGTACATTGGCCAGCTCGGCATGGCGGGCGGGGTCCTTGGCCAGCACCCAGGGAGCGTTTTCGTCGATGTATTTGTTGGCGCGGCTGATGACCCGCCATGTTTCGGCCAGGGCTTCGGAAAAATGTAATTTGTCGAAATGGTTCTCTGCCTTGGTGAGCATGGTGGTGGCCAGAGCCGCAAGGTCGGCGTCGTGGGGGGAGGGCGCGGGCCCGCATACCGGGAGCGTTCCCCCAAAGTATTTTTCTACCATGCCCACGGTACGGGACAGGAGATTGCCCAAGTCATTGGCCAAGTCCGCGTTGTAGCGGTTGATGAAGGCGGAACGGGTCAGATTACCGTCGGGGCCGAAGGCAAATTCCCGCAGGAGTAAATAACGCAAGGCATCCACGCCAAATTCCGCCGCCAGGGGGCGGGGGTCGATGGCGTTGCCCAGGGATTTGCCCAGCTTCTGCCCTTCGATTTGTAGCCAGCCGTGGCCGTAAATCTGCTTGGGCAGGGGCTCTCCCAAGGCCAGCATAATACAGGGCCAGATAATCGTATGGAAGCGCGTGATTTCCTTGCCCACCAGATGCACGTCGGCGGGCCAGTATTTCTGGTAGTCCGCGTCGTCGTCGGACATAAAGCCCAGGGCCGTGGCGTAGTTGGGTAGGGCGTCCACCCACACATACATCACATGCCCGGGGTCGAAATCCACCTCCACGCCCCAGGAAAAAGAGGTCCGGGAAACGCACAAATCCGTCAGCCCCGGCTTGAGGAAATTGTTAATCATCTCATTGCGCCGGGAGGCGGGCATGATAAACTCGGGGTTGGCCTCCATATGGGCTTCCAGGGCGGCCTGATACTTGCCCAAGCGGAAGAAATAGCACTCCTCGCTGATTTTATCCACACCCCGGCCGCAGGTACTGCACACCCCTCCCGCGTCCTTCACCTGCTGTTCGGTGAAAAAGGTCTCGCAGGGGGTGCAGTACAGCCCTTCATAGCTTCCTTTATAGATGTCCCCCTGGTCGTATAATTTCTTGAAGATATTCTTCACCGCCGCCTTGTGGGCGGGGCTGGTGGTGCGCTGGAAATAATCGTATTCGATGTTTAGCAGGGCCCACACTTCCTTGTAAGTGGCCACCAGGCCGTCACAAAAGTCCTGGGGCGTCAGCCCGGCCTCCTGGGCGGCACGCTCCACCTTTTGGCCGTGCTCGTCGGCCCCGGTGAGGAATTTGACGTCGTAGCCCCGGGCCTTCTTGTACCGCGCCAAGGCGTCCGCCGCCACGGTGCAGTAGGTGTGGCCCAGATGGGGCTCGCCGTTGAGATAATAAATGGGCGTAGTGAGATAATAGGTTTTCATCGCTTCAGTTCACCTTTTAGGATATTTTGGCATCAGTGTATGATTTGCGGGGGTAGCCGTCAAGCCTATGGTGCCGGCGAGCGCGGAAAACGCGCTGGCAAGCGTTACGTGCCGCAGAAGGTCTTATACCCACAGCCGCATCCGGTGGGTGGGGGCTGGGCGTATTTTTCATTGTCCTCGTAGGGCTTGCGCAAGGCCGAGAGTAGCTCATGCATTACTGAAAAATCACCTTCACCCGCCGCGATTAAGGCCTCCTCCACCCGGTGGTTTCTGGGGATGATGGCCGGGCTGGCATGGGACATGGCGCGGAAGGTTTGGGTGAAATCCCGTCCATTATCCGCCATATCCTGCAAAAATTCGTCTATGGTCTTTTCATCAGCTGTGCTCTCCCGGGTTATATTCATTTTCGTGCGCATTTCGGCCAAATAATGGGCGCGGTAGCGTTCCCAGTAATGGGCGAGCCCCGCCTCGGCTTGCTCCGGCGTAAGCAAGCCCTTCAGGGATTCCGCCAGCCGGGTCAGATTCCACGCGCCGATTTTGGGCTGATTTTTATAAGCGTACCGCCCGTGGGTGTCAATGGAGCTGAAAACCGTATCCGGGTCATAGGCGTCCATAAAGGCGCAGGGGCCGTAGTCGATGGTTTCGCCGGAAATGGCCATGTTGTCGGTATTCATTACGCCATGGATGAAGCCCACGCACTGCCATTGGGCGATGAGCTTCGCTTGCCGCGCCGCCACTTCTTTGAAAAATTGCGGGTATTTGTCCTTCGCGTTCTCCAGCCCGGGAAAATGCCGCCGAATGCTATAATCCGCCAGTGCGCGCACATCCGCCGCCGACCCGAAGGCCGCCGCGTAGTTAAATGTCCCCACCCGGATATGGCTGGCCGCCACCCGGGTCAGCACCGCGCCCGGGAAAATCCGCTCCCGCTTCACCTTCCCCCCGGTAAGCACCACCGCAAGGGAGCGGGTGGTGGGTATGCCCAGCGCGTGCATGGCTTCGCTGATAATATATTCCCGGAGCATGGGCAACAACGCCGCGTATCCGTCCCCGCCCCGGGAAAACATGGTCGGCCCCGAGCCCTTCAATTGTATGTCCGCCAGTCCTCCGCCGGGTGTCCGCTGTTCCCCCAGCAAGACCGCACGCCCGTCTCCCAGCATGGTGAAATGGCCGAACTGATATCCGGCATAGGCTTGGGCAATGGGAACGCTCCCTGACGGCAAATCCGTCCCGGCGAAAAGTGCCGGCGTCTGCTCCAGGGCGTCCGCGTCCAACCCCAGCTCACCGGCAAGGGCGCGGTTAAACACCGCCATCCGTGGCGCGGGCGCAGACGCGGGGCGTTGCGGACGGTAAAAAAATTCCGGGAGCTGTGTATAGGTATGCTCCAAATACCAACCATTATTTTGCATGTATGCTCAACCTCCGTGGATTTTTTTCCACACAATTTATGAAACTGTTATTCATAAATATTGTGCCCAATTTGCGCAAAAAAAGAAGAGGTTGTCTTGTGAAAAGAATTTCGGGGCTCTGCCCCCGGGCCCAGCCGCTTCGCGGCGTTCGGAGTGCCACTGGCACTCCTCACCCCGCAACCTTTTGAAAAAGGTTGAGCAAAACTGCAATAAAAAAGCCGCGGTTCGCGGCTTTTTTGGTAGTTTTTGTCAAACTTTTTTCAAAAAGTTTGCAGGGTGTGGGACGGAGTCCCACGGTTTTCTCTTTATTCGTTATTCAGCTATAAAATCCTCAAGCGACGAGTACGAGCGCGAACATTACCCCGGCCCATTCCCCAAGCGGGTATTATTGTCCCCGTACCATTTCAGCATCACGTCGATTTCCGCCTGCAGGTCACTGCCCTTATTTTGGAACACCAGGTCAATAAAGTCATTTAATATTTTCTCCACGCTGTCCAGCCCGGTTTGGACGAAGTGCAGGTATTCCTTGCCGCTGTGGGTATCCGTGCCCAGGGAGACCCCCGAGCCGTACTTGCGGAAGAAATCATGGGCCACCGGCAGGATATGCTCCATGTCGGAAATGCGGAGCACGTCGTCGGGATGGGCCTCGATATATGCCTGTACGCGCCGCAATAGGCCCGTAATCCGCTCGTGCCGCTGGCGGTAATCCGCCCAGGCCGGCCCGCTGTTTTGCGCTCCGGCCTTCAGCGCGTCTATCCGCGCCAGCCACAGGGTCAGCGCGCTCCAAAAATGCCAGGCCACCGGGTCCTTCTTTTTATCAGGGGCATTGGAAACGCGCCCCCGGGGCCTGTGCTTGGCAATGTAGGCCAGCAAAAGCACCAAAGCAAGGAGGATGGCCGCGAACACCAATATAATGACAATTTTCATCGTTAATACTCGCTGAAAATATCCAGGAACAAGCTAAACTCGCTCTCCCCTTCCCCGGAGCTGACCACTACGCGGGGCAACGCGCCGTCCCATACCTCGATGGCCAATTGCCGCAACATAATTTCCCGGATATCGGAAGTTAAATCATCCCACACTTCCAGCATGACCTGGATGGAACGGGCGTCGGCCTCGGCGGCCACCACCACGGCTTCACCCTCCAGCCGCGCCACTTCCAAAGCCAGCTCCGCACGGAGCCGCTCGGTTTCCACCTCGATGCGGGTCTGCTCCTGATGCTCACGGGCTACAATGCGCTGGTCCACCGCCATGCGGAAGGCATCGGAGAATTGCAGACCCTCCAGGGCCACATTGTGCAGTGTAATATGAAAGCTGTCCTTGTGGGGCATGATGTTATCCCATATCTCCCCGCTGACCAAATAAATGGACTCAATCAAATACGTGGCCGTGCGGGAGGCAATGGTATGCAGAATCTGGTTGTTGAACATGGCGTGTATCATACTTTCGAGCTGTTCCAGCGTGCCGAACTCACGGGCAATCAGCTGTACGCTGGCGGGGTTAATCCGGTACTGGATGGACACCTGCCCCCGTACGTTTTGCGCGTCGATACTGTAGGCGTTGAAATCAATATTCGCCTCCCGGGTACGGATATCATATGTATCCACCGTGTGCCACCACGACCAGCGGATGTTCCACCCGCCGGGGGTAATGGTCTCCGTTATCCGGCCAAACCGCCTGACTACCCCCACCGTTCCGTCCTCGATGATGTTCACCGAGGAAATAAAACTCGGCACAAGGATAATCAACGATAGAACCAACAAAGCAATGACTGCAACAATTGCACCTTTTACCTTCATAGTCCGCTCCTTAATAGTTATTTATAACACATATTTCTGATTATCACCTTTTTTCAAAGGTTTTGTCAATGCGAGTTATTCCCATCATCCCTCAAACAACGCCCGGGCGAACATCTCCGCGTCGAAGGGTTGTAAATCGTCTATCCCTTCCCCTACGGTGATGAAGCGGACGGGGATGTCCAGCTCCTTTTTGATGGCCACCACCATACCGCCCTTGGTGGTGCCGTCGAGCTTGGTGAGGATGATGCCGGTGATATCGGCGGCCTCCTGGAAGAGCTTGGCCTGTTGGATGGCGTTTTGGCCGGTGGTGGCGTCCAGGATTAGGAGCACTTCTTTGTGGGCGGATTCGTGTTGGGTGTTGACGATGCGGTGGATTTTACGCAGTTCGTCCATGAGGTTCTTTTTGTTGTGCAAGCGGCCGGCGGTGTCGCACAGGAGCAGGTCGGTGCCCCGGGCCTTGGCGGCGGAGGCGGCGTCGAAGATGACGGCGGCGGGGTCGGAGTTTTCCCCCTGGCGTATCATGGGTACCCCGGCGCGGTCGCACCAGACGGCCAGCTGGTCGATGGCGGCGGCGCGGAAGGTGTCTGCGGCGGCCACGAGCACCGACTTACCCTCGGAGGTATACCACTTCGAAAGCTTGCCCACGGTGGTGGTCTTGCCCACGCCGTTGACGCCGATGATGAGAAACACGGCGGGGAAGGTGACTTCGAAGGGCGGAACGTCTGTGGTCATCATGCGGGCGATTTCCTCAGCCAGCAGAGCCCGTACCTCCTGGGGTTCGGTGATGCGGCGGGCCTTCACCTGCTCCCGCAGGCCGTCCAATATTTCCAGGGTGGTTTCCACCCCCATGTCGGCCAGGATAAGGGCCTCCTCCAGCTCCTCGAAAAGGGCCTCGTCCACCCGGTGGAAGGCGGCGAAAACCTGGTCCACGCCGGATTTCAGGCTGTCCCTGGTCTTGGTCAGGCCCTGCTTGATGCGGGAGAAAAGGCCGGGTCTTTTTTCAGTATCCATTTACGCTCCCAGTGCCCCCTTCATCTGTGCCAGCCCCCCAGCCAGCGCGTCATCGGCCCTTGCCGCGTCCTTGCCTCCGGCCTGGGCGTGGTTGGGTCTGCCGCCGCCATTGCCCCCGCACAAGGCGGCGGCGGCCTTCACGATATTGCCCGCGTGGATACCCGCCTTCACCGCGTCGTCGGTGGCGGAGGCGAGGAATTGTACCGCCCCGGTATCCGGGTGGGTGGCGGCCAGCAACAGACAGCCGGAGGCCATGCCCGCCTTGATTTTATCCGACAGCAGACGCAGGGCCTCGATGTCATAGCCCGCCAGCTTCGCGGCGATGAGCTTCATGCCCTTGTGCTCCTCGGCGCGTTGCAATAGGCCGGCGGCGGTTTCCTCCAGCTGGCCCTTGGCCGCTTCCGCTTGCTTGCGGCTGGCGGCTTTTTTCAGCTCCTTATTCTCCGCCAGCACAGCGGCGACCCGGGCGGTAAGCTCTCCGGGCGGGGCCTTCACCAAGTCAGCAATTTCAGCCAAGGCGGCGGCGGCCTCCCGGTACGCCGTAATGGCGCGGGTGCCGGTCACGGCTTCGATACGGCGCACACCGGCGGCGATGCCGCTCTCGGAGAGTAGCTTGAAGGAGCCGATTTCCGTGGTGCTCTTCACATGGGTGCCACCGCAAAGCTCCACACTGTAGTTGCCCACACTCACCATGCGCACCGTGTCCGCGTATTTTTCCCCGAAAAGGGCCAAGGCCCCCTGGTTGCGCGCTTCCTCGGGGGTGGTGATGAGGGTGTCGATTTGCAAGCCGCTTAGAATTTGCTCGTTCACAAGCCTTTCCACCTGTGCCCGCTCCTGGGGGGTGAGGGGGCCGTGATGGGTAAAATCGAAGCGCAGTCGCTCTGCCGTCACCTCGGAGCCCGCTTGTTCGATGTGCTCCCCCACGATTTCCCGCAGGGCCTTTTGCAATAAATGGGTGGCGGTATGGTTGCGGGTCACGTGTATGCGATGGGTAATGTCATAGCCCGCGAAGGCGGTGTCCCCGGTTTTTACCGTGCCCTTCACCACCTTGCCCAGGTGGACGGTATTCTCCCCGGCTACCTTCACGCAGTCGGAAATCTCAATTTCCCACACCGGCGGCCATTCCGGGGAGCTGGAAAGGGTCCCCACATCTCCCTTCTGCCCGCCGGAAGCGGCGTAAAAGGGCGTGCGCGAAAGCACAACGGCCACCTCTTGCCCGGCGGCGGCCTCCTGGGCCACTTCGGTACCGGCTACCAAAGCCAGCACCTCCCCCGTGGTGCCCATGGCGTCATAGCCCACAAACTCCGTGGGCATATTGGGGGGTAGCTGATGGTACACCGTTTCGTCGGAGCCCATATAGGTAGTCGCCCCGCGGGCGGCGCGGGCCCGTTTCTTTTGCGCTTGCATCTGGGCGTCGAAGCCGGCCTGGTCGAAGCCAAGGCCCGCGTCGGCCAGTATCTCCCGGGTGATGTCCGGGGGGAAGCCATAGGTATCATACAGCTTAAATGCGTCCGCGCCGGGAAGCATGTCCCCTCCGCCCTTTTTCATATCCTCCACGTATTTTTGCAACAGGCTCAACCCGGTTTCCAGGGTTTCCAGAAACCGCGCTTCTTCTGCGCCCAGCATCTGCACAATATGGGTGGCCTTCTGCGCGATGTTGGGATACGCGTTGCCATATATGGCAATGACCGCCTGGGCCACCTCGCTGACAAAGCCCGTCAGCCCTATTTCCCGGCCATAGCGCACCGCCCGGCGAAGCAAACGCCGCAATACATAGTCGCGCCCCTCACTGCCCGGCCGCACCCCGTCGGAAGCCATCACCACCACGGCGCGTACATGGTCGGTGATGATATTCACAGCGGTCTTTTGCGCGGAGGACTCCGTACCGGTCAGGCCCGCCAGGGCACGCACCTTGTCTCGGATGGTTTTCGCCGCGTCAATCTCAAAAATCGAGGCCACCTCTTGCATCACCATGGCCATGCGGTCCAGCCCCATGCCCGTGTCGATGCCCACCCGCTCCAAGGGCGAATACACGCCCTCCTCGTCCTTATAAGACTGGATGAAGACCAAATTCCATATCTCCATGAAGCGGTCACAATCACAGCCCACGGCGCAACCCGGCTTGCCACAGCCCGCCGCTTCCCCCCGGTCAAAATGAATCTCACTACAGGGGCCGCAGGGGCCCACCCCCACCTCCCAGAAATTGTCCTCCTTGCCCAAGCGGAAAATCCGCCCGGCGGGCAAGCCTATCTTGTCCCGCCAAAGGGCGTAGGCTTCATCGTCCTCCTCGTACACGGACACGTACAGCCGCTCCGGCGGCAACGCCATTTCATCCAGTACAAACCGCCACGCCCAGGCAATCGCCTCTTCCTTAAAGTAATCCCCGAAGGAAAAATTCCCCAGCATCTCGAAAAAGGAACCGTGGCGGTCGTCCTTGCCCACATCGTCTATATCCACGGTGCGGATACATTTCTGGCAAGTCACCACCCGCTGGCCCGGCGGGGCTTGCTGGCCGGTAAAAAACGGCTTCATGGGGGCCATGCCCGCACCAATCAGCAACAGGCTCTTGTCCCCCTGGGGCACCACGGGAAAGCTGGGCAACACCAAATGGCTCCGGGCAACAAAAAAATCCAAGAATTTCTCTCGGATTTGGTCAACGGTCAAATATTTCAATCTACCTCACTCCTCTGTCACTTTACACAATTTAAAATGTGATTATTTATCCTTTGCTACGAAACTAAGCATTTTCTAATAGCTGTTTTTTTATGGCATGTCGGATAACCTCCGCAGGGGATAGCAACATGGCTTTAGACTTCATATTGACAATTCGGGCATATTCAGGCGACAACAACTCGTTCACCAGTTTTGTTTCACGCATATGCGATAAGAACCCGGGCTTACCGGAAAGCCTTGGCGGGTTTTGCTCATATTCAATGCTTAAACTTTCATATTCCCTATCTGATAATCTTGCACTTGTTTTCATTTCTTCAACCAATTTGCTATATGCCTCCCTCTCACCAAGGTACACAAGGGGAGTATAAAGAAGAAAAGGGAGGGCTGTCAATTCATACCATGGTCATACCATGGAAAATAACCCCCACCACACTTCTTATTTGCAGGTATATGGCAAGTAATTCACTCTGTCACGTTGAGTGCATGTCTGGTGTGTCGTGGGCGGGGGCGGGTGGAATGGGCAAGCGCGTCTGAGCGAAATAGGTAATGAGCGGTGCCCAGGCGGCTTATGTGGTTGGCGTTGAGGCTTGTGAAACAAGACCAACGCAACCACTTGCCGCATGGGTGCCGTCCATTGCCTATTTCGTTTGAACGCGCTTGCCCATTCCACCCGCCCCCGCCCACGAGGCACAGGGCACGTCAATTATAGTAAAAGTGAATATTCCCGCTGGTGGTACGCACCACTGCGGTGAAGCTGAGGCTTGCATCATGGTTGATGCTCCTGTGCGCGCCACTGCCCACGCGTTCGCCGTTGACGCGGACATTCCCGCTACGGCTTTGCAGGGTGTATAAGACCGAGCCGTTGCGTAGTGCCTGGTTCCCGGTAAAGCGTATGGTGCCGGAGGTGGAGCGTAGCTCCGCGTGGCCCCCTGCGCGGGCTACCCTGGCGTCGATGCGGATATTGCCGCTGGTGGTGCTGGCGTTTATATAGGTCAGGGCACCGCCGTCTATTATTACATTGCCGCTGGTGGAGCGCAGTTCGGCGTTTGCGATGCTTGTATCCGTCAGCTCCACCCGCCCCGAGGTGCTTTGCATAGTCCCGTTCCCTATGACGGAATCGCGTATCCGCACATTGCCGCTGGTAGAGCGTGCCGTTACATCCGTAGCGGTAAAGCCCTCCATGCGGACATTCCCCGAGGTGCTGGTGAGGGAAATGCTGTTATACACTTTCTGCGGCAAATACAGCCGGATTTCCCGCCGGTCGGTGGCGAAGTTAAACTGAATGCCCACCTGCATACCCACATTGCGCTCCTGTTGCCGGGTGTCGATGGTGAGTGTATCGCCAGATACCGTTACCATGGGCTCGACGCCGCCATACACCACAAAACGCGGGCTGGTGTCGGTGGGCAACAGGGTGACATTCATACTGGTGGCGATTACCTGTACCTGGCGGACATCCCCCATGCCCGCCGGGAGGTCGTGCTCCGTTGCCCCGCTACCGCGTTGGGCCGAGCGCACCTGCAACCGCCCGTCCAGGAAGAAAATGTTTCCCCCCCGGGAACCGCCGGCCCACCCCGCCGCGAACAAAATCCCCCCAAAAACAATTAATATCAACGCCAATCGGTTCCAGGGGAATTTTTTCCTTTTCCCCTCACTTACAATGCTACTGCTGGCGTAGGCTTGCTCCTGCCGATGATTCTGCCGGTCGTCCATATTCGCTCCTCCTTAAAATTTTCTTCCCAACAAAACGCGCTATCCAGGAAAATCCCTTTACGGAATACATGGCAAGGCGTATCAAAAATATCCCAACACCTACCCCCACCAGAGCCGAGCCCGCGGTGGTGAGCCCAAAGCCCACATCCTGTACAAAGATAAACGGAAGGGTAAGCAAGCCCACCAGCCCCGCGCCAATGGTCACAACCCCGCTGACCCACAAAGAGAACACCACCCCCGCCAGCCCCACAAACAAGCCAAAGGCCGTCGCCCCCAGCGCGATGACCAGAGGCAAGCCCACCGGCACGGCGAACACAGCCAAGATAATCACCCACGCGGTTTTAAAGCCACTTCGCCGCAGGGGGGTGTAGGGCACGCCCCCGGCGGTGGTGCGGGTGGTGGCCGGCTCCTTGGCCACATAGTCGGCCAAAATCACCGCCGCCACCTCCCCCGGGGAGCCCAGCTGGGCCATGGCGTTTCCCTCGCCGTTGGCGTCGCTGATATACCCGTCATAATAATCCAGCGCGTCCTGCCGCTCGATGTCCGGCAACACACGTAGCTTGTAATTCAATTGTTCAAGAAATTCCGTTTTCGTCATTGTCCTTCTCCTTCCAGGCGTGCCTTGATGATTTCGTCGATACGCGCCTTAAACAATTCCCAGTCCCGTTCACATTCCCGGTGCTTCTCCCGCCCCCGCTCGGTTATGCGGTAATAACGACGGTTGCGCCCATTATACGGCACATCATAGGCCGTCAGGCATTGGTCTGTTTGCAAGCGGCGCATCACCGGGTACAGCGTGGACTCGGAAACGCCCAGCTCATTTTTTACCCGCTGGGTTAGGCTATAGCCATACCCGTCCGCGTGCGAAAGCAAGGACAATACACAGCCCTCCAGCAAAACCCCGGCTACTTGTATAGTCATCTCATCCCTCATTTCCGATAGTGCAATATTGTATCATGTATAATATTACGGGCAAAAAATAAAAATGTCTGTAGCTAGCACAGATGTTCTGACATGTCAATATTATAATGTCCGAAAATATGTTCTATTATTCATTTGCAACCGACCCAGGGCCACCGAATGCAAAGGACGGCTTTGCCAACTCAGGGAGGAGCGAAAGCTCTGAAACTGACCGCACCGCGCCACGCCGGAATCCCCTATTAAAGTTGCAACCCCGCTTCACCATTGCCGCACCCTGGGAAGGGGGGCAAGATACCTGGTTTGGGCCCAGCCCGGTATCGCCCCCATGTGCACACCCTTCCAAAGGTTCGGCACAAGCAACAAAAAAGACGCAACCAACCCATCGGAGGCCCGGGCTCCGATTTCAAAAAGCCAAAGAAAAAACCAAAGAAAGGAGGTAAATGCAATGGCAAACATAGTCCACGCATCTGCCGCGCTTCGCGTGCGCAGTGCAGAAAACCGCTCTGTGTGTAGCATAAACGGGGTCAACCCCGGCATGTCCGCCCAGGACGCGGCAGGTTTTGTTACGGGTATACAAAAGATGTATAACCGCGGCGATGTAAAGGCGCGTATCCATGTTGTATCCGATGTTGAAATGACGGACAACAACGCGTAGAAATCTATAACAAATTTAATAGAAAGGAGGCACCCCATGACACACTATCAGCTAACCTTTGTCACAGACAATGGTGCGCGCAGAAGCTTCCGGGTCAACAATGTAGACCCCACGCTATCGCCCCAGGTGTTGCAGGAAGCGGTTGATTTGCTCCTGGCCCACGACATCATGGCACCCGAGCGCGGCGCGTTGGCCCGCTTGCAAAGCCTGACGGCCAATACCGTAACCACAACCAATCTGTTGGGATAATAAGATACAACCCCCGTGAACGCCTTGCGGGGGTTGTTTACAGCGTAAATCAGCAACCAATCTGGACGGATATGGCACTCACGCAAGCCTATGTAATTCCCCTTTAATGCGTGGTCTTTGTACTGTGGTGGCAACGGTTTGCCGGAGAGAAGTATTTCCAATACAATATTAAGCAGGGATAAATCAAGTCCCTGCTTTTGCATCCGTTTTATGTCTTTGCGATATTGTGAAGTAGTGTTAAATTTCATCATTGTTAGCTTCCAAGTCGGCATAGAATGCATCGAGGCTTGCAAAAGTTTTTGTTGACAACTGCCCTGTCAATATTTTTTTTGTTTCTATAATGGCAGATTCAGTCTCGGCATTATATCGCGGATGAACCACTTCAAAAGGCAACCCGCCAACCATAAGTGATTTGCGCAGGAACATTATAATTGCATCAGACACAGTTATCCCAAAACTCGAAAAAAGTTCTTCTGTACGGAGTTTAGTATCTGGGTCAATGCGCACATGAATATTTGCAGACTTTGCCATTTCGCTCACCTCATCCATACTATATCCAATTGTGTGTACAAATGCAACCTGATGACTTAGAGATAGACGGCCAATACCGTAACCACAACCAATCTGTTGGGATAATAAGATACAACCCCCGTGAACGCCTTGCGAGGGTTGTTTACATACAGGATGTGATATATATTTCAAAATATAATGCTGGAATCATGGAGGGGTTAATGTGAATTATACAGCTTTGGGGAAAATGATAAAACAATTGCGTAGCCAAAAGAAAATAAGCCAAAAAAAACTGGCGCAAGGTATCATGGGACACAATAATCTATCTCGAATTGAGAAAGGGCAGCAATCCGTCAGCAAAGAAAAGCTGGACATGATTTTTAACCGGCTGGGGCATGTAGCCACGCGATTTTTTCCCTATCCCTTAACCGAGGGAGAATTTGCGGTGTATGAGTTGCGTGATGCCTTTAACAACGCGCAAGCCAAATCAGACGTGGATAAAATGGCAAGCCTGATAAAGGACATGGAAAAGCTACCGGAGTTCCAGGTGGGGTTGCACAAGCAAAGCTTATTAAGGGACAAGGCTTGCTTGCTGTTGTATCAAGACACGCCAGATGCCATAGCCGCCAAGCAATTGCTATACGAAGCGATAAAAATATCCATTCCCGAGTTTGAAATAAATAATATAAACACATATTTGCTTGGTGGGGATGACCAAGAAATAATCGCAATGTTGGCGGAAATTGCTTACGATGCGGGAGAAGGCCATGAGGCTGTAATCATATTGGAAAAGCTGGCGCAAAATATACGCAAGCGTATGTCCGATTCCTATGAAAAAGCCCGCGCCTTAACCTTCGTGCTATACAACCTATCCAAATACCTTGGGAAGATGGGGCAATATCAAAAGGCATTGGATGTATGCAACGAAGCCATAGAAGCGGGCGAAGAGTACCAAGCGTATGGCAATTTACCTTCTTTGAAGTTTAATAAGGCATATTGTTATCATTTTCTTAATAAAAATAACAACGAAATCGAACCATTGCTATATCAAGCCTACTTTACCGCACTGGGCCTTGGGAGGCATGTCTTAGCGGGTGAAATACTAAGATACGCTGATACCGTGTTAAATATTAAAATAAAAACATTTCCTACTTAACCTTTTTTCTTTCAGGTGAGATTTCACAAAATGGTATGATTTCGGTGTGCTCATCCCTTTGTTCTGCGCACGTTATCGTGGGAGTATCGTCTACAGGCATTGCTTGAACTGTTATGGCAAAGATGCCAAGTATCAAAAGCGCACCTGCCGTCAAAAGTACAAAACGTTTCTTCATGTTGATACCTCCTCTTAAAATGTATATGCTGATGGGCGTAGTATACAGCACATGCCGAATTTTTGAAGCAAATAAAAAAGAAAAGTTTCCGTGAAATGATGAATTATATATAGCGTGGTGTTGGATATTCAACATTTAACGGACATTAATTTATCCACATGACTTTACAGGCGCAATAAATCCACGCTATGCTCTCATCATCACAGACGGTGCGAATGCGCGCACGCGCCACTGGAAAAAATTACAAGGAGGAATACTTATGAAGCCTATTATCGAAACAGGATGGGAAAATATGGTGGCAGAGGGTGGAGTAGAATCTGTTGCATCCCAAGGGCACACTTGCAACACTGTGACGTCATACTGTGGTGCTCCCCCTCCAAATCCACGACCCACTCCATTAGAATCAATTGGTTGCAGGCCCGGTGGCGGTCCGACTGAATGTACTTGCAATATAGCTTTCTAAGCTTCACTAGCTATTATTGTTAAGACAAGTGCTGACTACAACTGCTCCTGTCGTAATCAGCACTTGTCAATTACATAATAAGAAAGTAGTCACACATTGTAGCTTCATTCCGAGGGGGAGGGAGCCATGTTACCTTATAAAATAAAGCGCATCCTTTTAAACAGCATATTAAAAATGTCAATGTATTTTTCAAGAAACAAGCCTATTTTTATGAGTGTGTGTGCGGCTTTGGTTCTTGCGATTGTGGTCTATTTTTCATGGAATCCTATGATGAATGCTATTGAAAGGGCGAGCAATGAAGCAATGCAACGCCAGCATGAAGAGGCCCTGAAGGAAGCGCGCCGCGTTGCCATTTATGATTTTAATAATATGAGCAGAGCAGACATGATGTATGACTTTGAATACATGATGACTGCGCTGGAGGAAAGCTGGCCATTCTTCGACATGTCAATAAGCGCGAACGGCGTGGATGTAAGAGAACGTGCCGACATTGTACGCACACTTCTAAATGACTCGGCTACGGAAATACATCCTTTTGAATTTCTTGATTTGTTGCATGAACATTTTTTCAGGCCAATCAATTCACTCGGACATTTACAGCCAATTATTGATTATGAACAATTTTTTGATTCATATGATTATTTATTGCAAACAAGGACAATTAACCGTTTTTATGCACATTTATACGAAATACATACAAGGCCGGAAGTTTTAATGTTCTATACGCGTATGAAGGAAGATGGCTGGGAGATACCCTCCCGGCAGAGGACGCTTGTGGATGGACCCGCAATGGAATTTAGCTTGTTTGAAGAAAAACGCGTTGCATATATGCGAATCAAGCGCATGATGGCTATAGATGATGATGTGCCGTGTTTATACAACCCACTGATGCTACATTATGAAAGTTTAATGTATGACTTTCAAAATAATCTCCGGGGCTTTGCGCATTTAATTATAGATTTAAGGGGCAACCCCGGTGGAAGGACATCACACTTCCGTATATTAATCATGCCCCATTTGTTGCGTGAAGGCATCCAGCTTAATGCGTATGTGTTTTATATGGATGGTGCCTATGCCAATCTATCAAGAGCGGTTTATTATAACCGAAAGAAAATTCTATGCGACAATGAACGTGTAGTAAATGAATTTCGATACGCAAACCAAGCCGTTTATTTTGACGAGCTATTGCCCTATTTGAATACAGAAATTGGACTTGTATATGCATACAGAATCAATTTTCGAATAAATCCTAGATTGCATTACTTCGGTAGGCTCCATTCCGCCGGTACAAGACGCACTACATTCGATATCGTTAATTTTAGTGGTGAAATATGGTTGCTTATAGATGGACGCACTGCTTCCGCCGCCGAAGCGGCAACCGCAATATTAAAATACAGCGGTATCGCTACCGTTGTTGGCGAGCCGACCTTTGGCGCGATGGGTATTGCATATAATCCTGTTTCAGTATCAATGACCTTGCCCAATACAGGAATATTGGTTCGCTTTGACGTAGCCTACTATACCGACCCCTATGGCCGCCCGTGGCAGGGCTACGGCATAAAGCCCCACTACCCCAACCGCCCCGGCATGGACGCGCTGGAAACGGTGCTGGCGATGATAGCAGAAATGGAGGATGAAAATGAAGCTGATAAAACACATGATTTTTATTGATGTAAACGAAGAAATGAAGTTGATGATTAATTCCTTGAATGGCACGATGGATGAAATCACTCTCCCCGCTTTCAAAACCATATTCGAGTGGCAGAGCTGTGATGAAATTATTCCTTCAAATGACATGGAAACTAAGTTATATAACAATCTCAAAAATCGCGGATACCTTGTTAATAGCGATGAAGAGGAAGTAGCCAAAAAAAATAAAACATTAGATTCACTAAGAAAACAGCAAGCCGATGATAGGAAACAATGTAGCTTCCTGACATTTGTCATAACTTATGATTGCAATTTTAGATGCCCTTATTGTTTTGAAGGAGAAGCTAACGTAAAAAAAGCCGTCATGACCCCTGAAATGATTGATGCCGCGTTGGGCTTATCTGGGGATAGCTTGGAAAAAATACTATTGTTCGGTGGAGAGCCATTATTGCCCAAAACTCGTCCGGCTCTAAAATACCTTATATCCAAAATCCCGGATAAGACATACGACATAATCACCAACGGATATTATGTTGAGGAATTTATTGACTTGCTCGCTACAATTAAGATTGGTTATCTCATGGTAACATTAGACGGTGAGGAAGAACATCACAATAGCAAGCGGTTTCTATCCAACAATAAGCCCACATTCCAAAAAATAATAAATGGTGTGGAAAAATGCTTAGAAAACGGAATTACAACAAGAATCCGCATGAACATACCCGAGGACAACATAGAAATGAGCCAACGGCTACAAAATAATCTAATAGAGCGGTTTGCTAATTATAAGGACTTACTCTCTTTCGAAATGTCCCCTATGCTGGGATATTCTGATAAACAAAAGAACGTTATTGTATCTAAAATGTTTTGCGCATCTCTAGAATACAATTACGCCGAGCGAATGAGACGAAATCGCGCACTTGGCTCCATGAGTCCGATTGTTAATGCGTTTACAACCGGCATACCTATGCACCCCTTATATTCATTTTGCTACGCCCATAAAAACACTTTAATCGTAGACCCCTACGGTAATGTATACACCTGTCTTGTCACCGTAGGACGCGATGGCATGGAAGCAGGAAAATATTACCCCGCCGTTTCCTTCAAGGAAAATACCATCCACAACCGCAACATCGACAAAATCCCCGAGTGCAGGGAGTGTACATACTCCCTGCTGTGCGGCGGGGGTTGCCCCATACGGCTCAAAGATTATAGCGATTACTTTAAGCCTGTATGCGCGTCCATCAAGAGTCAAATCCACGATTTACTCCCCAAGCTTTATCTGGCTGAAAAGGAACATAAGGAAAAGTTAAAGGCGATGGCTTAGCTCGTGGCATTTCCGAAGGGGAGGGAGCCATGTTATCAAGGGAACTAAAGACCAACACCGTATACTTTGTATTTAAGACCATAAACCAAGCATATTTATATGACGCCAACACGAATAATGTAGTTTCGAATACTTTAATTATCTCAGAAACAGGATGGGATGGCGTAGTGGAAACGGGTGCATTTCCCCTGTTGACGCCTTCCACAAAGGAGGGAGCAAGATTGCAATGTATAGAAATAAACTAATTGGTTTACTCATCACCGCAAGCATATTCGTGGTTGTGTTTGCCTTGGAAATTATAGGGGATAGGGTTGTTGCGTCCCATTACCATGTTTATGAAATTGATTATCAAGTGCTCCCCTTTGTGCATCCGCCGTCTGTATCAAGGGCCATCAGACCGGTTTTTTATGTGCTTGATTATACCGAGCAATATGAAGCTAGGGTTGCCATACATAGATTTAACAACATGAGTAGAGCAGACATGCTATACGATTTCGAATATCTGATGACCATACTTGAAGAGAACTGGCCTTTTTTTAATCTATCAATCAGTGCCAACGGCGTGGACGTGCGTGAACTTGCCGATGAAATGCGCCGTATGCTTCATGACCCTTCAACGCCCATAAGAAACCCCATTGACTTTCTCTATTTAGTACATGAATACTTTATGGTTCCCATCAATCAGTTGGGGCATTTATCATTGAGTAGATGCTACGAAGGCTTTTTCCAGTCATTGGCGCAGTTAAGTACCTTGGTTGAGCAATTTCCAACGCACCGCTCTACAAAACACAACTACGCAACACTCTCAAGACCGGAAGTACTTATGTTTTATTCCCGTTTAAGGGATTCGGGACGCGGTACATTGTCGCGGTTGACGAACTGGGGCGAGGGGCGCGGCCCCGCGATGGAGTTTGACATTCTTGAAGCCGGTAGCATCGCATATATCCGTGTCGAACGGATGATGGGTATGTGGTTTGACCCCCAGTGTAGCGTAAACCCGCGAATGCTACATTATGAACGTCTGATGTACGAATTTAATAAAAGCATAGCTGGTTATGGGCATTTAATTTTTGACTTTAGGGGAAATACCGGCGGGATGTCCGTTCACTTTCGTTCATTGGTGATGCCTCATTTATTAAACCGTAGAATAAGGCTCCCCGGTTACGTGTTCTATATGGATGGGTATTATGCCAATTTAGCAAGGGAAATATTTTGCATGGAGCCGGCTTTTCTATCCGCTTTTGAGCGTATAAGATTTGAAAGGGAAAATGAAAACCGGGATGTCCAATTTGACGAACCGTTACCTTATTTGGATACGGGCATTGGCCTGGTTCATGCCTTTCGTTCAGCGGCTCGCATTAATCCAAGGGTTCATTATATGGGAGCGAGACGCGCTGCCGGCACAGAAATTTATTTCAATGGCAAAATATGGCTGCTGACGGACGAACGTACCGGCTCAGCCGCAGAAGAGGTGGTGGCAATATTGAAATATAATAACATTGCCACCCTGGTGGGCGAGCCGACTTGGGGTATTATGGGTTCGGGCGTTGACCCTGTGGTTTTCAATGCCTCCTTGCCCAACACGGGCATTCGGCTTCGCTTTGACGTAGCCTACTATACCGACCCCTATGGCCGCCCGTGGCAGGGCTATGGCATACAGCCCCACTACCCCAACCGCCCCGGCATGGACGCGCTGGAAACGGTGCTGGCGATGATAGCAGAAATGGAGCGTTGAAAATGAAGCTGATTGAGCACATGATAAAACTTTTTAGGTTTCACAGAAAAGCCCGACAAAAAGGCTTGTAATACCTTATATATCGGGCTTTTCTGTGGTCAAAATTATTTTATTTGGGCTTGCTTTCTTAGTTCGGCTAGGCGTGTGTCTGTAATTCCTGCGCCTTTTTGCATAGTGGAGATTACTTCGGTAGGTGCATTGCTCTGTATTGCCATAACTATCATTCTTTCTTCCGCATTTTGAGTCGCTTGTTGCTCACGCCGTCTAAAATAATTCTGCAACTGCAACAGCTCCCCCGCACGGTTCAAGGTATCATTTACAACATCATTCTGTGCAACGGTCTTTCTAACTCCGCTTGCTAGGTCTAACGCAATAGGATTTTTAACAGCTTGCATACGGATTACCTCCTCCATATCTTTAATTTTGGCTCTGAATATACAACATAAATCCCATAAATCGTGGTATTCTTCGGGTAAATCTTCTTTTTTCATATCGTCCATCTTGGGAAGTTCGATATAATAATCCGAATATTTATCATCTAAAAATGGTACTTTGCTATCATATTCCGAGCGTATTATACGAGATATAAATTCTTTGCGGTGTGCTAATTGTGGTAATCTAAAGCCTAGAATATTTATACCGATAACGTCGGGGGCTTCTGTGAAATCATCACCCATGTTAAAGCCTGTACGCATGGCGTTGCTTGATGTTAGAGTTCCACGAACTGCATAGCCGTCTTGTTTGCCTTTTTGCACTTCAAGGGCTATATTTATAGCTTCGCCCCAACCTAGCAAGTCCCCAATCATGCCACGCCCTAAAACATCAAATAGCGATATGTTTTGAACAGCGGTATTTTGTACTTGCGGTATAGGGGGTAGTGCGTGTATTTTTCGGGCAGCATCTGCAAGTCCTGTTATGACATGGTTATTCTTATTATCTATAAAATGGGCTAAAAATACACGGTCGTTCATGAGGGCTAGATTTTGCCTTGCTTCGTCAAGTTCTGCCTGTGTATACTTGCGTTTGGGCTGTGATATTATTTGGACAACAATCTCGTCAATGGCTTCTGCCTGTAGGTGTTGCTCTTGATTTTCTAGTTCTTTATCCATAGGCATACCGCCCCTTTCGCTTAGGTTTTTACTTCGTATTTTCATTATAGCACACATCAACGCTGTTTTCAATATTGAGTGTGACCGCACCGCGCCACGCCGGAATCCCCTATTAAAGTTGCAACCCCGCTTCACCATTGCCGCACCCTGGGAAGGGGGGCAAGATACCCGGTTTGGGCCCAGCTCGGTATCGCGCCCATGTGCACACCCTTCGAAAGGGCATCTGCCGCGCTTTGTGCGTGGTAATCTGTATAAAACACACCCACGCGGTTTAACCCGTGTGGGTGTGTTTGTGTTACTTTTCTGTGTCGGGTGCGGGTTGGCTGGGGCAAGAGGTCGGTTTAATAATTATCGGGTCACTCTTATTCCCATACGCTGTTATCGTAATGCTTAATACCATTACAATCGCCAACAAAACAGTACACAGACGCTTCTTCATCATGACAAATCCCCCTTTCTCAATTTTTCGCTAAGCTTGAATGTAAGCTCGCTATATTTGTAAGCCATCTTAATTTTTTTACTGTTTTTGAAATGCATGGATAGCTTTTGATAACAATCCATCAACGTTATGTAATGTTGATGCTTTATTAATTCGGGTATAGCTACATTTTCAAGATAATTTAATGATTCAGCTCGTCTTAAAGAAGTAGAATGCAACAATGTATTGTAAATAACATAATGCAATGTTCCTTCGTTTTCCATTTCGATACATTTCTGCACGCAGACAATGCCTTCATTAATTTTATTTTGCGCAATTAGTATAACAGCTTTAAAATACAAATTTATTTCATATGCGGACTTATCAATTGTAATGTGATTAAATGACTCGTTAATACATTCTAATGACTTTTGAAAATCCCCCATTTTCAAATATACCATGGCGATGCGCCGGTATATTAACGCAACGATGGTGGACGCGTCCTTTTTTACCTGCTCATTTTGTAAACAGCTTTCTAATAGCATGAGTGCTTCTTGGCTTCTGCCCACTTCATTGTAATTTTCAGCCAAAAAATATTTGATATATTCATTGTGCTTTGTCTGATGGCGGTTGATGGCATCTGCTCGTGCTTTCTCTAAGTAATATATTGCTTTGTGCGCAAAGCCCATGTCGGTCAGACAATGCCCTATGTTGTAAAATAAAGCGTAATCATTAAGCTTCTCTTTTTCCCCCTGCTCCTCCGCTTGCAAAAATGCTTGGATGGCTTCTCTATATTGAAAATTCTTCATCGCATAGATGGCCACTTGCCGGTTGTACCAGTGTGATTGCTCCGGGGTAAAGCCATCTGCCTTTTTTGCCAGGTTGGACATGCTTGCTTCCAAGGCTTCATCGTTATTAGTTTTGCGAAAGAATGCGGCTTCGAATATGTGGAATAGGTTTTTAATATCTGTATTTATTGTCAACTCCGCGCATTTCTTTAACCAAGGGTATTGTTCACTCGCTTTTTCTAACTCGTTGAGTAAAAATGCATCCATCCATCTATATAATGCTTTTTTGTATTGTGTTTCTTCATCCAGTGTCAGAGGTACATCCGTTGCGTTTAGCAATTCTCTATATTTGACAAAAAATTCTTTCGATAAAGGTTTGGCACCTTTTTCCATTTGCTGGATGTATTTCTTACTATAATTCATTTTGCTGGCAATATCTTCCATGGAAAGATTTCGTTTCTTTTTAATGGCTACCAGTTTATGCATTAATTCCATTTGCACAACCCCCCGGGAGAAGATATTTTTCAATGAATGTGCATGAAATTTAAATAAAAAGCTTTATTTTGTCAACATCTAAAAATGCTTTAAATCCGGCACGAGTGTACATCAAGTCATTTTTATGATTGCGTGTAACTTAAAAACCTATTTGCATATATTGTGGCGTTTCCTGTATTTGTAGGATTTATCCAACAAACCTTGGGTACAAATCTTGGCAAAAAAATGCAAAAAATAAGCATTTTAATGGGCAAACATCTTCCATATATCTATTGACGCACTTAATATGGCTGATATTTAATACAGTAAAAGGAGAAATGTCAAATGTCTGAAAAGAATATGACCAACATCGTATACTTTGTATTTAAGAGCATAAACCAAGCATATTTATATGACGCCAACACGAATAATGTAGTTTCGATTAGTGATGACGCATATATCTATTTATCATCAGTCCGTACAGGGAATGATTTGGGTTGTGATTCAAATGTATTGGGAGAGATTGCCCAATTAAAATCGCGGGGATATTTATTGGAAAGGGCAATAAAAGAAATTCGTCATCCGGTGTCAGACAACATAGAAATATATACCGGGCGCATGATATCAATGGTTTGTTTGCAATTGACACATGCGTGTAATCTTCGCTGTACATATTGTACATATACCCAAAACAATGGAACACAACGCTTACACGCCAACCGCTCGATGCACGTGGATATAGCCAAGCAAGCTGTAGATTTTTATCACGCGCATTCGATAGATTCTGCCCGTGCGCATGTTTCATTTTATGGCGGGGAACCCCTGCAAGAGATTGACCTCATGCGCGAGATTGTTGCGTATGCGAAAAAAAGATTTAGTGGGAAGCAGTTGTCTTTTGGCATGACCACCAATGGAACACTGTTAAAAGGAGAAACCTTAGATTTTGTAGCGCAAAATAAAATGCAGGTAATTGTAAGTATAGATGGCCCAAAGGAGATAACCAACGCCAATAGAATTTTTGCAAATACGGGTCTTGGTGTGCATGACACGGTTATGGCTAACCTAGAATACATAGAAAAACACTACCCCGAATTTTTCAATACATTATCAATAAACTCCGTCATTGACCCACTACATGACTTTGACGAATATATGGATTTTTTTGAAACAGGTATCATTTCCGAGATGAATAAAAACGGCGGTATTTACGAGGATATCACGCTTACACAAAAAGTTAAGCCGGAAGAAAAATATATGAGTAAAATCACGTACCATAAATTTATAGGCTTATTGCACATGTTGGGCAGGTATCCGGGCGTTTACAAGAAACATCTGGCGTCCATGGAAATATATGATAACGCCCGCAAAACGGAACCTTTTGACGTAATAAGAAAAATACCCGACAGCACGTACGGGCATCCGTCAGGGCCATGTGTGCCCGGTGTATTTCGTTCTTTCGTTGATGTGGACGGAAATATTTACCCTTGCGAAAGGATTAGCGAGACATCTGAAAATACGAAAATAGGCCACGTATATCACGGTTTGAACATGGATAGCGCAATGGCCATGTTGAATATAGGAAAGCTTACCGCCAAGCAATGCTTGGATTGTTGGGCGTTTACCTTATGTAGCGCGTGTATAAAATACGCGTTGGATAGTGATGGGGCGTTGTCCAAAGAAGTGCGCTTGTCGCGTTGCCGCCGCATTAGGCGCGATGCGTACAACAATTTGCGCTTACATGCGTTAAAGCTGGAAATGCCTACATATAGTACAGGGGGTGCGTAAGCTTGGCAGTTAAAAATGTGGCGATATACCCCGCAGATAAGCACGCGCTCCCTTTGGTAAAGTATCTGGAAGTATACAACCCACAGATGCGCATAGAGGCATTAATTGCCCCGGCAGGTACAGGAGCGGTTGGCAAAGACATTTCTGTTTTGGATAACCGGGAAGGCACCGGACGAATGGTAGCGGATTCGGCAACGCCGGAGGCTTTGTTGCGTTGTACAGACTTAATAATCCTTCCGGGCAACCCACAAGAACCACGCTATGTAGATTCACAACGGCTTATACAAAGCGCGACGCAAAGCGGCATAACAATCCATAACTTTTGTTGCCCGCAACCCAAGTTGGATTTTCCGCGTGAGGGCGCATTATATCAACCCAAGGTTCCCATCATTTTTGTCGCGGGGATGCTGGATATTGTCAACACAACGGAAATAGCTCTGGGCCTGGGTGCCGCATTTAAGCGTAATCAATATAAGGTGGCGGTACTTGCGGGGGATGAAACATCCCGGCTACTGGGTGAATATCCGGTTTCCTCGTTTTTGTTTGAACAGTCGCTGACGGAAGTTGAAAAAATTGTTTGGCTAAATAAATATATTCAGCATATAGCGGAATCGGCAAAGCCACACGTAATTATAGTGCAGGTGCCGGGCGGGTTTGAACGCTATTCGCTTAAAACCCACAATACCTTTGGCGTTTATTATTATCTTATTTCACAAGCCATACTGCCCGATGCCGCTGTGTTATGCGTTCCCGTCAACCGATGCGAAAATAAAATCATATATGCCGTAAACAATGCCTGTAGCAAAAGGTTCGGCTTCACCTTTGACGCCGTGCATGTTTCAAACGTTTTTATTGACCCGTTGCACGATGAAAACGATGGGAGAATTAATTTTATGCATGATTATCCCAAGCGGGTGGAGGCGGTGGTAGCCGGAAGTCATGAAAATAGTGTTCCGTTGTTTAACATGATAGAAAATGACGGCATAAATGGGGCATATGAATGTTTGCTTCGGCGATTGACCTGAACAAGGGGGACGCATGGATAGAGAAATGGTGTATGCAACATTGGTTAAAATACTGACTTCACACCTGGGCATGGATGAAAACCGGCTGGATAGCGATAGCTATGACCTTATGCTTACAGGGGATTGCTTGCGCCAAGATGACGTGAGCATGGTGTATTTGTTTTGTGAAGTGGAGAAGGCGTTTGGCATACGTATTCCCCGAGAGATGCTGGATGACTATGGTTTTTCAACCATCAATAAAATTGCGGACATTGTGATTAAACTAAAAACATGAGCTAGGCTTTTCCCCCTGGAGCGGTCATACAGGGGAGTAGCATATAATACAAATGTGAAAGGAGATGCAATTTATGTTAGAATTGAAGAAAACAAGAGGCATGACGGAGGTAGTGGACGTACAGCCACAAATGTATTGCTTCTGCAGTTGCAACACTCATCATCCCGTTGGTCAAGGCCCACTATATAGTGGTGCTCAAGCTGCGGGCCAAATAAACAACAGTCACCCTTGGTCAGACCCTGGCGTCAGCCTGGATTAATTCGACAAAATGAAGTAGTTGCTTAAAGGCAAGCCGATTGCATGTGACCGGTGCAATCGGCTACCTTTGGCATCATAGGAGTGCAATATGTCCGCTATATTTAAACTTGAATGTAAAAAAGCATTGGCCAACCGGAAGAACTGGTTTGTATTAATCCTGTTTACCGGGTTTTTGCTTACCTTTGTTTTTTTGAATATGCGTACCTTTGCGGATGCGCGGGAAAGAGAGGCGCGGATTTTTCAACAGATGGTGCTACGTGTCGAAACCGAAGCAAAAATAGCTTGGGACCGCACTGCATATAATCCGCGCCACGTACTCCCCCGGGGATTGCCCGAGGAAATGTTTATAAACCACGTACGTGGTGCCACAAATAGATATCATACACTTCGCCAGCTGGCTGAATACGGGCGGCAGATGGCCGTTGCCATAACGGACAACGACCGGGAAACGGAACAGGCTATGATTAACAACATGTACAAAGCGGTTATTGAACACCATACATACCAGATAGCCATTTGCCTATGGGGGGACGGAAGGCCACGGGGCTCCCGCATCATCACACGCATTGGGGAGATGGGCGTAGACTATCCACGATGGCGTGAATATTATCTTGCGAAGCAACGTTTTTCCCAGTATTTTGTTGACAACGATATTTTGTTTTTATATGAAAGCGAAATGAGGGGCTTTAATTTTACATACCAGGTTATGCGGCAGATATTCCCCCTTGTTATGCTGTTTGTTGTGTTTGTGGCGGTGGGTGATGTGTTTACATCAGACAATCGCACAGGTAGCTATAAATTCCTGCTGGTCAACCCCGTCCCGCGCTGGAAGGTTTTCATTGCCAAATGGCTGGCTTCGTGTGCTATCGCCATGGCGATAATCTTCACCCCCCTTGTGCTAATGGGGCTGGGGGTGGGTATTGTCAACGGCTTTGGCCCGTGGAATTATCCCATACTCACCCAGGCCGGGGCGTTTTCTTCCTTTACACCCATACCCAACAATATATGGTTTGACCAGCTGACGGGGCATTTTACAGGCTTCTTCGTGTATTTTTTTGACCTTCCCGCTCATTTTACCAATAATGGCCTGGCCTATGCCGCGGCGCATCCGTCGATGGGGCTCACGGCTTACTCCTCTCCTCATATGGGGTATCTTTACCTTTTTAGCCATCATCATACATTACAGCATACGCCCATGGTGGCGGTGCTGGCTATGGCGTTACCCATCTTTTTGTTGCTGATAGTGCT
>WQSR01000029.1 GCA_009787785.1 Defluviitaleaceae bacterium | reverse complement strand
GTGATACTTTTCCCCGCGCCCATCCGCAACATAAGCGTAGTGGCAAGGCTCAACCCGTTTATGTATACCAACCCCATTAATATACTCAACGGCCTGGGCAGTAGCACCGCTTTGACGGGTGTTGTGGTGCTTGCGGGCTGGAGTGTTTTATTTATTGCCGCTGGGATGCTGATATTCACGCGGCGGGATATACGATGTTGACCAAAGGAGGGACGGAAAATGAACATGCTGGAAATTGAAGGCTTGGGCAAAAGCTTTGGCCATGGGCGAGGTAAGATTGCCGCTGTAGCCGATGTAAGCCTTGCCGTGGGCACGGGCGAGTTTGTGGGCTTTGTCGGCCCCAATGGAAGCGGCAAAACCACTACATTGAAAATAATCGCCAATTTAATCTGGCCGGATGTGGGCAAAATATCCATCAATGGGTATGACTTGTTTAAGCAACGCAAGTCCGCTTTGGGCTGTTTGGCGGGTATAGTGGAGAACCCGGGGCTTTTCTCCGGGCTCACGGGCATGGCGCATTTGGATTTCATCCGGGGTATGCGGAAGGTAAAGAAAAGCCGCATGGACGAATGCATAGAACTGTCCGGCCTGGGTAAGCATCTGCGGCGCAAGGCACAGGAATATTCCCTGGGTATGAAGCAACGGCTGGCACTGGCCATGTGCCTGATGACTGACCCGAAGTTGCTTATCCTGGATGAACCCACCAATGGCCTTGACCCCACCGGGGTTTTGGAACTGCGCGAGATGCTGGCCATCATGAAAAACGAGGGCAAGGTTTCCCTGTTGTTTTCCTCGCATATGCTGGGGGAAGTGGAAAAACTGGCCGACCGTATTGTATACATCCGGCGCGGGCATATCATAAAGGAGCAGGGTAGCATGGAGGCCAACGCCACATACTTCCTGCTGGACACAAGCGATAACCCCAAGGCCATGGAAGCCTTGGCCCCGTACGGAGCCGTTATCTTTACCGACGGGCGGATAAAGCTGACGCTGGGCACCACGCCGCTGGATGCGGTAATAGAGGCCGTCAGGACACAGGGCGTGGCGATAACGGACATACAAAAACGAACCTATGACCTTGAGGCGGTGTACGAGGAATTGTACCGGGGCGGTACGCCGGTAGTGGGGGTGGAATAATGCTTTGGCGATATTTCCTGTTTGAGATAAAACAGCAATGCACAAGCCTTAAAACCATTGTACTCACCCTATCCCTGTTTTTACTTTTTCTGGGGTTTATGCTGTATAGTGCCTACATGCACCGGGCCGCGCCCGATTACCGCGCTACGGCCCTGCGTGCCGCAGAGGTTGAGGCGAGCAATATCATCCAAATGATACGGCTGGAGCAACTGCACTATGGCATGGATTTCCGTATGTATAGGCCACAGGCGGAATTAGATGCCCTATTTACCATGGTAAACGAAGACGTGCGGCGCATAGCCGCCCAGAGGATAAACCTCACCTATGAAAGGGAGGGGCTGGACCCGGCATGGGAACGGTTTCTCACCGCGTCGGTTCTCCGGCATGAGCGGTTGCTGGTCAATTTTTATGCGTGGCGGGAGGCGCGTGCCGAGGGGCTTGGCGTGCCTGTTACCTACATAGACTTCGACGACCCAACGATGTATTATCCCTACCGCTTGCGCTATACGGAAGCGTCGCTTATACGGACGATTCTGTTCTACCGGTATTTGCAAAACAATGCCATCCCCGTTATCTATTCCCCTTATGACCCGTCGGCCTTTCGCTTAATGTATCGCATTAATATGACCCTGGGGTTGTTTGTCCTGCCGTTGCTGGTTGTTTTTCTATCGGCGGATATTTTCTCCAAGGAGAGCGAGCGCGGCGGATACAAGGTATTGCTGATGCAACCGCTGTCGCGGGCCGGGGTATATGTGGCAAAGCTGGCCAGCAGTTTTGTTATATGCCTGGCTGTGCTCGCGTTGCCCCTGGGGATGATATTTGGCGTTGCGGCTGTTATTTTTGGCCTTGGCGACGGCAATTATCTGGTGCCCTTCAACCCCACAGACGTACAGCGGGCCACTGCATATGAAACCGCCGCACAGGTGCTGGCGCGGCTTGACTTGTATACGGCCATACCGGAAGGATTTATCACAGTCGCCGAATATTTGCTATGGATTATACCGGTTGTGGCGTTGTATATTTTCTTTATGGTGGGCTTTACAGTTTTTGTTTCCATGCTGGTAAGGGACAATGTGTTCGCCTTGGCCGCTTCCCTTGGGATTGTATTGCCCGGCTTGATGCTGGCGGAATTTATATGGGAACGCGCTTTGTGGAACCCCATCGCGTACGCGGATATAAACTACATTATCATTAACGGGTACACGGGCTTTTTATGGTACTTGGTGCTGTGGGCAGTGGCATTTATCATAGTGGGGATGGGTTGGTTTAGGCGTAAGGATATTATTTGTTAGGGGTGCTGACTATGAAGTATATAGGGCTTATTATTTTATTAACCTTGTTGCTGGCCGGGTGCCAAAGTACAACACCCGCTTATATAGCCGACGACATCGTGCATGAGCCGGAGCCGGAGCGGTTTACCCAACTGGAGCCGACCCAACCGGGGGAGCCTATCGCCACGGTGCACACAAGCAAGGGAGACATTGTAATACGGCTGTTTCCCCAATACGCGCCAATGGCAGTGGAGAATTTCACCACCATGGCGGAGCGTGGCCGTTTCGACGGTGTTTTATTTTATCGCGCAGTGCCGCAGTTTGTCATACAGGGGGGTATACACGGCGACCGCACCACGATTTGGAGTAGCCAATTTGGGCCGGAAATAGACACACCCCTGTACCATATACGCGGTGCCGTGGGTGCCGCCGGGGATGCCGCAGGGTCTGTATCGAATTTTTACATCGTACAAAATAATGATATGGATTATGGCTTTGACTACGAGAATAGGATGAGCGGGCCCTTTCGCGAGATGATAGCCAACCCTCATCATTCCTGGATAGATAATTACGGCATCCCCTGGTCACCCCAGGAACGCCCTCCCGTGCCGTTTTTGCAACACTATCTCGACTATGGCGGCATGTGGCGGCTGGATTACCCCAGCTTTGGCGTAATGCCCCAGAGGCTGACGGTCTTTGGGCAGGTGATATACGGAATGGCGGTGGTTGACGCAATCGCCAACGTGGAAACAACCGGCCCGGAGGAAGTGCAGGGAGGCATCCCGCTGAATACGCCCTTGGTTGATATTGTTATTTTGACCATTACATTAGGGGAGTATGCCCCCGCAACGCCGTGAAAATCCTCACCCTATGCAAGCCCTATCTCCTGGCGCACAAATATGCCCTGGGGGTGTATGTGGGCCTTACTTTGGCCACCGTTGCCATCACCATTTTGTCCCCCTATATACTGGGTGATTTTATAGACGATTTGATACAGGGCGCGGATATGCATACCATTTCGCGCTTTTGTCTTATTTTTGGTGGGCTCAATCTATTGCGTATCGTCAAGGGCTATTTTTCCGCCATGCTGTATGTGAAGATGCAAAATAGGATGGGCTACAGCTTCAATAAAAATGTGATACAGCATATTCAGCGGGTGTCCCTGTCCTATATCAACCAGAAGGACATCGCCTACCTGAGTAGCCGCGTCACCAGCGATGCCAACAGCCTGATTGGGTTTTGCGTCAGTGTTTTGCAAAGTGTATTGACCCATGCCATTTTGCTTGTGGTTCCGTTTTTTGTCTTGTTTTCCTTGAACCGGTTTATCTCGTTGCTGATGCTGGCCTTCCTCGGGGTGTATGTCATATTGTATTTTACCTGCAAGAAAAAGCTGTACGAGGTCAGCCTTGCGATGCGGGAGAAACAGGCCACGTTTTTCTCCGGCTTGCTGGAACAATTGAAATACATAAAGCTCATCAAGACCAACGCCATCCAAAAGGAAATCAACGCCCGCGCAGACGGGCATTTCACAGGCTTTGACAAGACCGTCATCCGCAACCAGCGGGTGAACTACCTATATTCCGGTATGGACGGCATCATTTCCACTTTGGCGCAGATTGCCCTCTTTGTGGTGGGTGGATTGCAGATTCTATATGGGAATTTCACCATAGGGATGTTTACGATATTTACCAGCTATTTTAACCTGATACTGGGGGCCACCCGGTATTTCTACGGCCTTGGGGCCTCCTACCAGAACGCGCTGGCGGCCTATGACCGGATGGCGGAGATACTGGGGCAAAGGGCCGAAGGCTCCGGCACCATGGAGCTGGACGGGATACAGCGCATCACATTGGATAATGTAGGCTTTGCCTACAGCGCGCAGGGCGAAGAGGCGGTGCGCGGCTTTGGCGCGGCCTTCACCCAAGGGAACATCTACGCCATCACCGGGGCCAACGGGGCGGGCAAGTCCACCCTCATCAGCCTGGTGATGGGGCTGTACGCCGATGAATATACAGGTACCATAGCCTACAACCATACGGACATCCGCGAAATAAATATGGCTTCCACACGGAGAAGGCATATCGGCTTCGCCGAGCAGGAAAGCACGCTGATACATGATACGATAGGGTATAACCTAACCTACACCAGCGATGCCAACCGGGGCGGCGATGAGCGGCTCAATGCCCTCATCGAAATCCTGGACATGAACGCCTTCTTCGAAAAGCACGGCCTGGACTTTGAAATCAATGAGATGAGCAATAACATTTCCGGCGGCGAAAGACAGAAGATTTCCATTTTGAAGGTCTTATACAAGAACCCCGACGTGATGATTTTCGACGAGCCCACCGCCGCGCTGGATGCCGCCACCACAACGCGGTTTATGGATTACCTATCCCGTATCAAGGCGGGGAAGATTATCATTGTAATTACCCATGACGCCGCCTTTAAGGCGGGCTGTGATAGGGTAATTTTAATTTAATCGTGTATAGCACAAGCGTTCTGACATGTGAAGGAGCGAAAGCTCTGAAACTGACCGCGCCACGCCGGAATCCCTTATTAAATTTGCAACCCCGCTTTGCCATTGCCGCACCCTGGGAAGGGGGGCAAGATACCCGGCTTGGGCCCAGCCCGATATTGCGTGGGTCAAAACAGTGGAAGGAACTTTATAAACGTCGCACCATCATTGAATGCGAAATTTCTTCCATGAAAAGCCACCCTGCCTTAGAACGCCCTAATACCTACAATACTGCTTCCATTCGCGCCGATGTGTTCCTCAATGCTTGTGTTAAATTGATTACGGTGGTGCTTGCCTTCGTGCTGGATAAACCTTTTTATATGCGCAATATCAAAAATCTTTTGCTTTCCGCTTAATCTGTGGATAACTTTTCTCGGTTCTCCTTTGGTCTGCTCTGTGTTGCTCTTTTTTCTGCTCTTCTTTCCTATCTGTGGATAACTGCTTTTGCGGTTGGGGTTTTGAATTGAGTTATCCATAATAAAAAAATAACCTTGGGCCATGTTGGCCCTACAAAACCCGCTTTATATCCCGAACATCCCCCCAATTTGTGAAAATTAATTTCTGCGTATTTATATTGACGAAAAAACATTTTTAATATAAAATAGTATCGAAAGGTGACTTATCGTAGTCACAATTTGCTAATGACACATATATTTTAAAGGTGATGGGCTTGAGCGTAATATTTACATCATTGCAATCAATACTGCAATCAATTTTTCAATGGGTGGAAAATCATGCTACTTTATTAACATTGGGCTTCATGTTTCTTTCCTTTTTAGCAGAACATAAGTTTCGTATATTTTCTCGTATATTCAACTATATTATATCAAATGTTTGGCCGTTTAAAGATATCAGGATAATTGCTCTCATAAAAAAATATCAAAATAAAATTTATTTGGAATATTCAAAAAATTTTGTTAATGCTGAAATTCCATTCAAGTCAGCTTTAAAAAAATTAATGACGGATTACATTCCATTAAACATTGATCGTGAGGGTAGCAATATTTATACTCCAATTGAATTATTACAATTTAGCAAAAAAACTGTTCTTCTTGGTTCTCCAGGGTCGGGTAAATCGACTTATCTTATAAATATTTTAGTTGAATTTACAAAAGGTAATTTAGATATTGTGGATACAAGAAGCGAATCGGACAACTCACCAAACTTAACATCATATTGGACATCTGTTAACACAACACTTAAACTTGTTCCTATTTATATTGATTTAAAACAAATGTATAAGGAAATGACGAATAACTCTTCTATGCAGTTAATTGATTATATTGAAAAAATAGTTTCCGATTATATTGGTAAAAGTGCCATATTTTTCATCAATAATCTTTGTAAACAAAAACGTATGCTTTTTCTTTTCGATGGGCTTGATGAAATATTTTATAAAAATAGAAATAAATTTAAAATTTCTTTGTTTTCATTTTACCGAAATGATATAAATAATGATGTGCGATTTATAATTACATGTCGAAGTGCAATTTATAGAAATGAAATGCGCGGTATAACTGATGCTCAATTATTATTAAAAGACCTTGAAGAACCTGAAATTGAAGCATATTTAACTAATTTTAAGTTGCTGGATGTTCAATCTGCCAGAGATTTAATATCTACCATTAAAGATAAAGAAAGGCTTAAAATAAATAAAATTGTAAGAAGCCCTTTGATGCTCTCTATGATTGCATACTTGTATGCTAATGATTATAAAAAAGACTTGCCACGTACACGCGCATCCTTATATAGAGATTGTACGAATGCGCTTATTTCAGAATGGAAGAAAGAAAGGCTTGGAAATTTAGCAGACCAAAATACAATAAACATAAAAAAATCTTTTAGGGCACTGGCTTTTTTTGCTCATAAGAACATGATTTGGGGAGAAGGCGACAAAGAAGAATTTGAAATGGGGGAAACTGATGTATTGCGCGAAATATCTACTGCAATAGTATCTTCAAGTGAAGTAATAAATTTATTAAATATGATGGTTGAGGATGTAGGTTTACTACATAGAGATAAAAGCTTAGAAAAATATAAATTCGTACACAATACATTTCGTGAGTATTTTGTAGCATCTCATTTCGTTGAAAATAATTTGTTAGAAGACCTTATAAATTTATTCAGAAATGATGAAGATAAGTGGCGTGAACCTCTTTTATTAGCGTGTAGCTTGATGAATCCTACAGGCTTGAACAGTACATCTCATTTCATGAGCGTAATTGACGAAATAAAAACAATTAATAAAATTTTTGCATATGAATGTATCGTAGAATCAGATGTTATTATATCAAACGATCTATTAAAAATAATTTTATCAGATATTAATTATATCATCTTATGCCCGTCATCTTTGCTTGAAGATAAAAAAATAGCCTTTAAACAACTACTGTCTTTATGTATAAATAGTCGTTATCGAAACAAAGTAAAAAGTCTGACATTAGAATTAATTAAGAATCAATGTTTAATTAATAATGATATAAGAAGATATTCTTTAATAGAGAACAGGCCGGAACATGTCATCCCATTTTTATTAGATGAAATTATTGATGTTAATACTTTTAAAATATTTTATAATCTCATAAGTGAATATGATAATTGTACAGGCATTATTATTAAACAAATTAAAGAAATAAATAAAACATCACAAGACAATGAATTTAAAATCGTTGCAATGTTTTCATTAATATTTCACTTAGAGATGAGGCATGAGGCTTCAATAAACAATGAAATAGAGAGTAAAGAAAATAAAAGCTACTTAATTGAAATAATGGAATTAATTGAATTTGATAATGACTTAATTAATATATGTGCAACTTTTATTTTGTCATTACTTTCAAGTAAATCTAAATTACGAAAATATTTTGATGTTGAAAAATACCGTGATATATACACGAGTTATAAAGCAGATTGGCTTTGGAAACCTTTTTCATTGGATACAAAATATAATATATCAGCATTTATGAATCATCTAGGGCATAATATACGTAACATCATTGATAAAAAAAACGGATATATAGAATTATTGAGTACATTTCGCCATTTAATTAATCCGAGTCAACATTTTATAGATGCAAAATTAATTACCCCTGCATTACTATATTTAATGATTGAATCATCTTCTCAATCAAACGAAATAGATAGGCTTCTTGAGGAAGATTCATGGATTGATAGTAATATGAATATGGCATGGGAGTTCCACAAAACATTACAATATAAATGGATTTCTAATTATAACACTTGGAGTGAATCAATAAATCATATGCAAACGCATGTAAATGAAAAGTGCGCTGAAGAAAAGCATATGATGGATTTGTTTACGCATAAATACCAACTTGTTGAAGGCATTGCTAACTTCATTCCACATGCAAATATAATATATATTATTTTATTAAACCATTTTCATAAAAAAAGTTCATATAAAAGATTTTGGGTAAACATCCGAAAACGAAACTGGAAGAACCTGTTGCCCTCATGGACTGCGCGTCCTTTATCGAATGTTGTATATTTATTTTTAATCTCGGCAACTTTAATCTCAATTTATCTTGATTATGGAAGACAAGATTTTTTGCAACGGGGGGGCGGGGGCATATTAATTATCTATATAATATTAAATACAATATGTTACTTTGAAGGGAACGTAGGAAAACCATGGATAGCACGATTTTGCCCATTCGCAAGTTTATCTGGTGGCGATGAACCTGTATTTTATATAGTAGCTATAATAGAAATGTTACCCGTCTTATTCATGGGAATTATTACTGGATTATTATTAACCTCACAGTTGTCCCATCCTTTAACAATCATTATTCTTGCACTATTATTTTTGTATATTACAAGTGCTATATTTGTAAAACTTACAAACGTTAAAAATCGTTCATTTTTTTACAATATCAATTCTAATTAAAATAATGAGTTCACGCAATCACTCAAATATATCTGGCAGACCAAAACCACCCAAATATATGTGGAATTAAAAAACATGGAGCAACGGGGCTGGCTTGTTAGTGAACAAGTGATTCAAAGTGACAAGCCCAATAAGCGGGTCTATACCATCAAAGAAGAAGGTACAGTGGAGTTCCCAAATTGGCTGGCTATTCCCCATGATGATGTTAGAGATGCGTTTACTACGAGAAACGCATTCATGTTGCAGGTGCTTTTTTACGGGGAACACGCGCCCACTGCCGCGCTGGATACCTAACCCGTATCAAGGGGTGTCAGTCCTGCATCCTACCCATACACTTCCAAGGCACCTGCCTTTATCCGGGTGGCGTCGGCCAGGGGCACATCGGCCTCCAGATAAATGCCGTCGTCGCGGTAGTCGCATATTTGCACCTTCCCCACTTCGTATATGCGGGAGACGGTTCCCCCTGCGTTGAGGGGGAGCAGGACTTTGAGGGGGGCGCGCAGGTTGGCCAGGCTTTGGGTTATTGCGGCCTTTAGCTTTTCCAGGCCCAGGCCCGCCTTGGCGGAAATGGCGATTTCCGGGGTGTTGGGGGCGATATCGCATTTGTTGTAGAGTGTCAAAACGGGGTTCGCGCCTGCGCCCAGCTCCTTTAGTACCGAGTCTACCACCGCCATTTGCGCTGGATGGCCCTCGGCGGAGGCGTCTATGACGTGCAGTAGTAAATCCGCGTATTTCGCCTCCTCCAAGGTGGCGCGGAAGGCGTTGACCAGGTCATGGGGTAGTTTGTCAATAAAGCCCACGGTGTCCACCAGCAAAAATTCCCCACTGCCATAGTTCACCCGGCGGGAGATGGGGTCCAAAGTGGCGAAGAGTTTATCCTCCGCCAGCACATCACTGCCGGAGAGACAGTTCATCAAAGTGGATTTGCCCGCGTTGGTGTAGCCCACCAGTGCCACCACAGGGATGTTGGAACGCTCCCTGGCTACCCGCTGTACCTCCCGGCGGGTTTTTACCTTGTCGATTTCACGCTCCAGCTCGTCTATGCGGCGGCGCAGTATCCGGCGGTCCACCTCCAGCTGGGTTTCGCCCTCGCCCCGCCGTGCGCCGCCGCCGCCGCCACCGCCGCCGCCCATGCGGTTCAAATGGGTCCAGAAGCCGGTCATGCGGGGGAGCATATATTTGGTTTGTGCCAGCTCCACCTGCAAACGCCCCTCGTGGGTGCTGGCCCGCCCGGCGAAGATATCCAGTATGAGAGCCGTACGGTCGATAATCTCCGTTTTGCCCAGTATCTTCTGGATGTTGCGGATTTGCCCCGGGGAAAGCTCGTCGTCGAAAATCACCGCGTCGGCGTTGAGCCGCTGGATTTCCAGCACCAGCTCGCTCATCTTCCCCTGGCCCAGGTAGGTGGATGTATCCGGCTTGGCGCGGGGCTGGAACAGCCGCCCCACGGTAATGAAGCCCGCTGTGTCGGCCAGTTGCTTCAATTCCTCCAGGGATTCCCTTTCCCGTTCGCCAATGCCCACCAACAGGGTGCGGGCGATTTCCGCCTCGGCTTTTTGGGCTTCCGGGGGACGGATATTGTCGTCGGCCAGCTCGATTTCCCCCCAAAGCAAGGCATCGGGTATCCGGTCCACGGTATAGGGCCCGTACAGGTTGACGGTGTATTCCCCCTCGCCTACCCAGGCCGACAAAATACCCACCTGCATAAACGTAGGCTTCCCCTCTGCCACGCCCACGGCGGCCATGGCGTCCAGCCGCAGGTTTTTAAGGGATTGGATGTCCACATCGCTTAGCCCGCCGTTTCCCCCCGGATGGGTGTGGATACAGCGTATCCCGCAAAGACGATTCTCCGAACGCCGCTTGTTCAGCGCGGGGAGGGAGACCCGGTCCTGGCCGCCCACATACACGGTTTCCACCCGGCCGGCGCGGTCAATATAAATCATGACCTCCCGCCCGGTGACCCCGGTGAAGGCCGCCATCACCTCAATGACCGCTACCGGGCAAAAATCCTGCTTCTCCATTTCCATGTTAAAAATAGCTTCCAGCTGCGCCAGATACGAGCGGCGAATCCCGTCGGTGTTTCCATTAATTTTTTGCATATTACATCCCTATTCTTTCATCAGATATGCTATATTATAGACTACCGGACATATTCTAACAAAGTGGTTGTTTAATTATAGCCAAGCTTTATTTCCATCAGGGTCCACCGGGAAAGGAGCCCTATCCCATGAAAAATCCCATCGCCGCCATCAAGGAACGCTTCAAGAAGACGGATATACGGAATCTGCTTGGCGATATTGCCGGTGTGCTGGACCCGCTGGATTTTGAGATACTGGTTGTGCGCAGGCGTTGCGAGGTGCTGTTTACCAACGAGCGCGCCAAGACCCGCATGTATACCGAAAGCGGCTATACCCACGATTGCCGGACAAGCTACGCCGCCACCTTCCCTGCCTTGTGTTCCCACTGCCCCTATGGCGTGACCCGGGTCAAGGCCGTGGAAGGGGTCTTTGAAATCGAAGACGCCAGAGGCCAAACCTATCAGGTGCGGTGCAACGCCATCAACTGGATAGACGACATGCCCGCCTTTATTTTCACCATGCACGACATCACCGAGGAAATCGCCATCAAAAAGCGGCTCTATGAGCTGGCCTACATCGACCAGCTCACCCTCGCCCCCAACCGTACCAAGCTAAAGGAAAATTTCAACGCGCTGGAGGAGCAAATCGCCAAGGAGGAAATCACCGGCGTTTTGGCCTTGTTTGACCTTGACCATTTCAAGGCGGTAAACGATACCTACGGCCACAATACCGGCGATATCGTATTGCGCAGGCTGGTGGAGCATCTGGAGAGTGAAAGCCAGTTCACCGGGCATTTATACCGCCTGGGGGGTGACGAGTTCGTCCTGCTGTATAACGACCCCGCCAGCCGCTTCGACTCGGAGGAGTCCCTGATAAAGCACTATGACAATATATTGAGCACGGCCCTGCGCTCTTATTCACTGCCCAATATTGACTTGAATTGTACCCTCAGCATGGGCGTATCGGTTTTCCCACGGGATGGGAGCACCCTCTCGGAAATCCTGCGTAAGGCCGACATCGCCCTGTACGCGGCCAAGGACGGCGGGCGCAACCAGCTGTGCTTCTTTGTAAGCCAATACGACACCGCCCAGAAGTTTAAGGATGTGTATATCAACATCCAGCCCGTGCTGACCAGCGTGGGCAAGACCTTTGGCTACGAGCTGATGGATTGCAGTGAGGACGAGGAGCTGGATGGCGCGGTTGATTTGAAGGATTTCAACCGGACGCTGGATGCTATGGGTCTGCACAACCTGGAAGATAAGTTCCACTATTTTATTGCCTATTCCAAGCAGTTGTTAAACCCCGCTGTGCTGGTCAATTTGCCGAGGGACAAGTTTATCGTGCAAATCAACCCGCCGCGAAGCAAGCACATGCAAGTCTACCACGAGCTGAAAAACCACGGCTACAAGCTGGCCATCACCAATTTGAGCAGTCACGCCCCCGACGCAGAGCTGCTGGATTTGGCCGACTACGCCATGTTCTCCCCCAAGGATGGCGATATAAGCAAGCAGCGTAAAATCATCGCAACCCATTATGACAAACGCTTCGTGGCCATAGGGGTGGATACCCAGGCCGACTACGAGGAGGCCAAGAAGGCGGGCTTCCAGTTGTTTAAGGGCTTTTACTTTCGCCAGCCCCCCATCGGGCAAAAGTCCAAGGAAATCAATCCCTTAAAGATAAATTACTTACGCTTGATGAAGCTCTCCAACACAGAGGGCTATATGGACTTCCCCCAAATCAGCGCGATTATTGCCTCGGATGTGGCCCTGTCCTACAAGCTCTTGCGTATACTTAACTCCGCCGCCGTGGGCTTGCGCAACGTGACTTCTATTAACAGTGCCATCGCCTATCTGGGTGAGGACAATCTGAAGAAATGGATAGCCGTGCTGGCCTTGCGCGGCGCGGCGGAGGACAAGCCCATCGAACTTATCCGCCTGTCGCTGATACGGGCCCACTTTGGGGAATTGCTGGCCCCTTGTTTCCGCATACGGCGCAGTCCGCAGAAGCTTTTCATGATTGGGATGCTTTCGTTGCTCCACATCGCGCTGGACACCACCCGGGAGGAGCTCATGAAGGACATGCCCGTGGAGGAGGATATCCGGGGCTCCTTGCTTTCGAAAACGGGTGTGTATTCCGACATATTGAATTTCTTCGAAAACTACGAGTACGCCAACTGGGAAGCCGTGGCGCAATTTGTGGAAAAGCACCAGATGGACGCTTCCTATGTCAATGACGCCTACATCGCATCGGTGAAATGGTATAATGATTTGATTGAAGAAGCGGAGTAATATATAATACTATTTGGGTTTTGCTACGTATATCTAAATACACGAAGGAGTAATGGATATGATTAACGCACTTGTATACGCTTTGCACGGCTTGCCCGCGTTGCTTGCGGATGTGGGCATTATGGGGCCGGGGGCCGGGGGTCAGCAGGCATTGCCCGTGGGGGATGTGGCGGCTACCGTCGTCAACCAGGTAGCCAACGGGGCACAGCCCGCGGCACCCGTAGGCGGCATGGGCGGCTGGACCATGTTGCTTTTGTGGGGCGGTGTCATTCTGGTCATGTATTTGCTCATGTTCCGCCCCCAGCGCAAGCGGGAAAAAAAGCTGAAGGAGTTACAATCCAGCATCTCCGCAGGGGATAATGTAGTCACCAATTCCGGGCTGTTTGGCCGTATTGCCGATGTGGGCGAGGATTGCTTCATTGTCGAGTTCGGTACCAACCGGGGCATACGGATTCCTATTCTTAAATCGGAAATTGTAGGTATCCGCGCACCGAAGATGACCGCGACTTCCGGCGATGTGCCGGCGGTGAAGGAGAAGGAGAAAGAAAAGGAGAAAGAGAAAGGCGAATAGCTGGGAGCGTGAATTTTTTGCTTCGCAAAAAATATGCGTAAAAAAATTTGCAAGAGGAACCTGCAAATTTTTTTACTAGAAATGGGGGTATTCCTATGTTGCAACTGGCAATTATTTTACTGGTTATCGGTACGCTGGCGTTGTTGCTGGAGTTGCTGGTACCCGGGTTTGACGGCTTTATCTGCGGCATCGTTGGCATTGCGGCCTTGGTGCTTTCCGCGATACTTGCCGTCATCTTCCACCCCAATGGCTGGCTCTTTGTGGGCTGTGGTGTGGTGGTTTTGGGCTTGCTTGGCGGGCTTGTGTACAATTTTGTCACCAGGCGGCAGTTGCAGGGCCGGGTCATACTCAACGATACCCTGGCGGAGGATACCGACGTGGTTGGTGATTTGTCCGGCATGGTGGGCAAGGAGGGCACGGCGGTCACTATTCTGCGGCCTTATGGCGAAGCCGATTTCAACGGCATACGCATGGAGGTGGCCTCAAAGGGCCCGATGATTGAGCGCGGCGCGAAAATCCGCGTGCTGGAGACCCAGGGCACCAAGGTTGTTGTTGGTGTGGTGGATGGGAACTGAAGACCGTGGGGCTCTGCCCCACACCCCGCGAGCTTTTGAAAAAGCTCGACCAAAACTTTAATTTTTGGAGGTTAAGATGAACGCATTGTTTTTGTTAAACACCGACCCGTTTGGAGAGTTGCCCATCCTGGGTATTGCTATTGCCGCCGCAATATTGCTGTTTCTTGTATTGTTTTTGCGTTTTGTGCCGCTGGGGCTATGGATTTCCGCCATTTCCGCCGGGGCCAAGGTGGGTATTGGCGCGCTCATTGGGATGCGCTTGCGCAGGGTCAACCCGGTGCACATCGTGCGCCCGCTGATTAAATGCACGAAGGCCAACATCCCCATTCCCGTGAGTCAGCTGGAGGCCCATTACCTGGCCGGGGGGCGGGTGGACGCGGTTATCAACGCGTTAATCGCCGCCCATCGCGCCAATATCGAGCTCCCCTTCGAGAAGGCCGCCGCCATTGACTTGGCCGGGCGGGACGTATTCGACGCGGTGCGTATGAGCGTAAACCCCAAGGTTATCGAGACGCCCATGATTTCTGCCATGGCCATCAACGGCATTGAGGTGAAGGCCGTGGCCCGTATCACCGTGCGCACCAATATCCAGCGGCTGGTGGGCGGCGCGGGAGAGGCTACCATTGTGGCCCGTGTGGGCGAGGGTATCGTCACCACCGTAGGCTCGGCCCAGTCCCACCGGGAGGTGCTGGAGAACCCGGATAAGATTTCCAAGACCGTACTGGCCAAGGGGCTGGACGCGGGTACCGCTTATGAAATCCTCTCCATTGATATTGCCGACGTGGATGTGGGGCGCAACATCGGGGCCCATTTGCAAATTGAGCAAGCCGAAGCGGATAAGAAAATCGCCGAAGCCAAGGCCGAGGAACGCCGCGCTTTGGCTGTGGCCCAAGAGCAGGAAATGCGCGCCGAGGTAGAGCGTATGCGTGCCAAGGTAGTGGAAGCCGAGGCCGAGGTGCCCAGCGCGCTGGCCTTTGCCCTGCGCGAAGGCAAATTGGGCTATATGGATTTCATCAATATGGAAAACCGGAAGGCCGACACCCTCATGCGCGAGAACATTGGCACCGCGCAAATGGATGTGTCCATTAAACCCGCTCCGGGCAAGTAAAAATTGTGCCATCAACATTAATGTGACTAGAAAATTGTTAGGGCTCCACGCAAGCAAATAAAATGCTCGCAATGTGTGTACCATGTATACCGTCTGCACTAACCCGCCTGGCACAAGGCTTTGCGGGTGGTGTAGGCGGTTTTTTCGTGTGTACATCTCTATGTTGGATTGCATTTCATGCCACTCAAATTGCAGTTTATGTAAAATCGCTTGAATCGGGCATTCGTTCTGTGTATTCTGAAATTAGGAGGTAGCTCACAACATGAAATTAACCGCCCAAAAGGATGTAAGCCTAGATAATGATTATGTAGACGTAAGGTATCGGGAACTCACGCCTGTAATCCACCAAATATTCCAGTTATGCGAAGAAACTGGCTCTGTTTTGTTGTGCAAAAAAGAGGGTGCTACATATAAAATCGACGTTAATGATGTTCTTTACATTGAATCAGTTGACAGAAAAAGTTGCGTGTACACTAAGGACGATGTTTTTCATTTGCCAACCCCATTGAAACAGCTTGAGGAGTCTTTAGCAGGGCAACAATTTGTCCGTGTTAGCAAAATGGCTTTGTTGAATATCTACAAAATCAATTCGGTTGCCAATGGTTTGCATTTTCGTATGACAGCCGAAATGAGCAATAGCGAAAAGATTGTTGTCGGCAGACGCTACAGGGAAGATTTAATCGAAGCGATAAGCGAATTAGCGAAGGAGGTGTCAAAATGAGGAAGAAGCCCGCATTCACTTTTTTTGACATGAATCCACTTATACTGTTTTGCGTTATCTATGTGGTTACGATACTGATTAACGCTGTAATACTGGGCGCATTATCCAATGTGGCGTATATCAGCATACGGCATCTAACAGATAATGCCATTTTGTGCGGTGCGCCGGTTGTGACGTTAATACTGTTTAGGCGGGTGCCGTTATTGAAATATTTTGATGATGACGATTGCAGTCCGTGGATTAGTGTTTCTGTGCATTATGTGCTTTCGTGCGCATTGCTCCTGGGTTTCGGTTTCGTTTTGGCAGTAATACGCGCAGTACCTGCAACCCTTGCGGATTATTTGGGCTTGATTGGTGTATACACACAAGGGTACATCGTTGTGGTGATTTTTGGGGTTGTAATCGAAGTTTCAAAAGTAGAGAGTGTCAATAAAAATTTGAAGATAATACAAGAAAGCCAAAAAAGGAAAACCGGAGGGGTTCAAAGTGAATAAAATTCTTAAATCAAAAGTAATGTCAGTAGTTATGTGTCTTATTGTGATGATTGGCGTTATACCAATCGCTGTATTCGCGCAAGGGGCAGTAAGCCGTGAAGCACAAGAACACATTACAAGTCAACTGCAACGCGCAAGCATTCCCAATGCCGCTGTCGCCGTAATTCGCAGTGGCGAAACGTCTTATATGCTCATGGACAGCAGGCAGGATACCTTGTTTGAGATAGGCTCGGTGTCAAAGACGTTTACTGCTTTTGGCGTATTGATGCTGGAAGAAATGGGCTTGTTGTCTGTAGCCGACCCTGTAAATATGCATTTGCCGTGGTTTGAGGCGCGTTATAACGGCACGATTGTGCCCCATGGGGATATACGCATTTATCACTTTTTACAGCATACAAGCGGTTTTACTCATGATGAAAGGCGTTTTCCCACAATTGTGATTGAAACCGCAAGCGAGTTTATTTCAGCATACGCGGGTATTGAACTTGCCTTTTACCCTTCCACTGGGCACAGCTACAGCAATGCGGGTTATATGTTGCTTGGGCTTCTTATCGAAGCCGTATCCGGGCTTAGTTATGACGAGTTTATGACACAATATGTTTTGCATCCGCTTGGCTTGTACAGCACATTTACAAGCATACAAAACGCCCATGCCACAGGCCGGGTTATAGGCGGGCATCAGCGTGCATTCTTCCGGCAATCGCCTGTGGATATGGAACATGCTCCTATTTTAATACCGCAGGGTTATATCCATTCAAGCATAACAGACATGACACGCTGGGCAGGGATACATCTTGGGATAGTTGATGTACCTGAGCCGTTTGCAAGGGTTGTGGCAAGGTCGCAAGAAAATTTCCACACCGCAACCAATCCTTTTGCGGAATTTGATTATCATCATGTAGCCGGCGGTTGGGTCGTTTGGGATGATAGCGGCATCATAGAACATACCGGGGCGGCTACGGGTTATGTCGCCGCAGTCCGGTTGCTGGGCGAAGATGATGCCGCTGTTGTAATTCTTGCCAACTCAGGTGTTTTTGGGCTTACGATAAACCGGCTTGCAGATATTACGGCAGATGCCGTGATTCATGGCCGTTTCAATAATATAGGCGTTGATTTATATGTAATTATAGACATCGTGCTTACCGCCGCTATAATTTGGGGACTCTTTAGTCTGTATAAATTTGTACGCCTTTTGACGCAGACGATAAAGCGTGTTCGTGGTGGCGAAGCGATAAAATACAGCGGCATACAGGCAAAATGGTTTTTTGACTTAACTTTTGCTGTCGCAATTTTACTCGCGATTTATCTTGTCTTGCCCAACATATTTGGTTTACCTGTTTCGATTTTAATTGTCGTCATGCCTATAAATATGCTCATAGCTATACTATTTGCATGGTTTGATTTGGCTCACTCGCTGTTCGGATTGTGGGTTAGGGTGTTTTTGAGGGCGGAAAATAGGGGCAAATAAAATGTTTTCAATTGTATAGCCGAATAAAACGGGAACGGGCTACCACTGCGCTGTGGCGGCTCGTTCCCGTTTTATTCGGTTTTATTCGGCTTTGTGTGACAATTTCGACACAATGTGTGTCCCTTTAAAAATTCATGCTGTGACTTTTATGGAGGGTATGAATTTGTTACTATGTGTGTAGTTTAATGCAGTACATTATTTTATTCAAGAGGAGCGAAATTATGGCGAAGAGTAAACAATCCAAAATGGAAAAGGAACGTCTGGACGAGGTTATCGGCAGAAACATCCGCACCGAGCGGCAGGCGCGCAACCTCTCCCGCGACGAGCTGGCAGAAATGCTGGACCTCACCACCTCACATATGGGCCTGATTGAAAGAGGCGAACGCGGTGCCACCGCCGTCACCCTTTCCCGGCTGACCAAGGTGCTACAGCTTCCCATCGACAACTTTTTTTCCTCGCCCCCGGCCCTTTCCTTGCGGGAGGAGCGGAGCACCGGACGCGCCGCAAGCCATAAAAAAATAGCCAGCCTGACCGCCAACATGACCGACGCTGAATTGTCGTTTATCATCCAGGTGATTCAAGCCATGACGAAGATGACTGTGGCTAAAGAGGAAAAATAGCTATTCCCGCTCTCCCCGGTTGCGGGTGATGAGGTGGATGGGTGTGCCGTCGAAGCCAAAGGCTTCGCGGATACGGTTTTCCAAAAACCGCAGATAGGAAAAATGCATGAGCCGCTTATCATTGACGAAGAGTACAAAGGTAGGCGGCTTTATTGATACCTGGGTGATGTAATAGATGCGCGCCGCCCGGCCCTTGTCCATGGGGGGCGAATGGATGGCGGTGGCCTCGATGAGCACCTCGTTGAGGGTGCCGGTGGCGATGCGCATGGCATGGTTCTGATAGCAGGTGAAAATCAGGCCAAAGAGCTTGTGGACGCGCTGGCCCGTGAGGGCGGAGATGTAGAGCTTGGGGGCGTAGGGCATGTAGGCCAGCTCCCGTGCGACTTTCTCGTTGAATTTTTCCATGGTTTTGTCGTCTTTTTCGATGGTGTCCCATTTATTGACGGCGATGATGGCGGCTTTGCCCCGTTCGTGGGCGATGCCCGCTATTTTTGTGTCCTGCTCGCTGATGCCCTCCTCGGCGTCAATCATCAGCACGCACACGTCGCAACGCTCGATGGCGGCGATGGCACGGATGATGGAATACCGCTCGATGTTTTCCTTGATGCGGCTCTTGCGGCGCAGGCCCGCTGTGTCTATGAAGAGGTATTCGTGGCCGTCCCGGGTGGCGAAGGTATCCACCGCGTCCCGGGTGGTGCCGGGGATATCGCTTACGATGAGGCGTTCCTCCCCCAGAATCTTGTTGATAAGGGAGGATTTGCCCACGTTGGGCTTGCCCACGATGGCTACCTTTATCCGGTCGTCGTCTTCGTCGCCGGGGGTGCCGGCGGGGAAATGGCTGACGATTTCGTCCAGCATGTCCCCCAGGTTCAGGGCTTGCCCGGCGGAAACGGGTATGGGCTCGCCGATGCCCAGCTCGTAAAATTCGTATAGCTCGTGGTTGTCCTTGGCCGGGGTGTCCACCTTGTTGACGGCGAGAACCACGGGCTTTCGCGAGCGGCGCAAAACCTCGGCCACCTGCGCGTCCGCGTCGGTGACGCCGGATTTTATATCGCACAGGAACAAAATCACGTCCGCGCTTTCGATGGCGGCCTCTGCCTGGCGGTATACGTGGCGGGTCAATACATCCTCTGCGTCGGGGTCCAGGCCGCCGGTGTCTATCAGCGTGAAGGCGCGGTTCAGCCATTCCGTGTCGGCGTAGAGGCGGTCACGGGTGATGCCGGGGGCGTCGTCCACGATGGCGATTTTGCTCCCGGTAATGCGGTTAAACAACGTGGATTTGCCCACGTTGGGGCGGCCTACTACGGCTACGATGGGTTTTGGCATACAAGCTCCTTTGATTTACACTGTCCTTTCCCGCAGTGTTCGCAGGTAAGGTTCAGGTTCGTTTCCCGCAGGAAAAAGTGGGGATTCTTATAAAAGGCGATTTCCCAGCGCAGAAATACGGCCAGGGACAGCACCACCAGGCTAAGGGAATAAAAACCGGGGAAAAGCACCAAAGCCGCGCACATCATCAGATAGTCCCAATTATAAATGCGGCAGGAGGTACAGCAATGGTTGCCCATAAACAGCCTTTGGAAGGGGCAGCGGAACAAGACGAAGGTGATGTCCAACACGGCGTAGGACAGCATGAATATAAACACCGCCCCCGGCGTGAGCCGCCCCAAAGCGTACAGCCCCCACAGCAACAGTGCGCTGGCGGCAAGCCAAACCAAAAAGCTGAGAAGCGCGCCCTTATTCAGGCGGCGGCGCAAGGCGGCTTTATTTATCGCACCATTTCCGCCATCGGGGGCGGGGAGGAAGGCACGGGAAAAATGCTTCCGGGCACCCATGGGGATTATATTATTGGGGAAAAGACGCAGGAGCATCTCCCCAACGAGGTAGAGCCAAACCACCCAAAGCAACGCCCCGCCCAAGCCCCACCGGAAGGGTGCCAAAAAGCAAAGCGCGCCGCCGTCCGTAAAATATAGCACTACCGCCGCCGCCAGCAACAGCAGACGAAAAAGGAAAATCCGCATAGCTTGGCAAGTATACCAATATATGTATAAAATTGACAACCGGAAATGCAATTGAACACAGGACGGCTCATGAACGGCTCTGTGCGGCAAGTACATACGCAATCAACGTGAAAGGACAAGCCTGTGAAGCTGTGTTATGATTCATAGAATAAACGAATAAATTTTATATTTGTGGAGGTCAACTTGTGTCAAACACACTTCCATCAATGGAAACGGAGCGTCTTGTTTTGCTACCTTGGAAACTGGAATATGCCGAGGGTATGCTTTTGTTCGCCTCAAACGAAAACGTAATAAATTCGGCGGACAACTGGAGCGTAATGGGGCATGTCAGGCAGGCAAAGACAAAAATTAAGCGTTTTATCGACAGGAACGCTAATGAGTGGGCTATTGCATTAAAAACCGAAAACGGAAACAAGATAATCGGTTCAATAGGAATATGGAAACACGCTAAAAGTTGGAAAGATTACAGTAAATACAATCTCTCTTTCAACCTCGTTTATTTACTTGCCGAAGAATATTGGGGCATGGGATTATGCACAGAAGCAGCCCAAAAGGTAATGCATTTTGCCTTTGTCGGAATCAAATGTGACGCTTTGGGCGCATGTCATCTCAATTGGAATAACCGCTCACGCAGCGTTATTGAAAAATGTGGCTTTAATAAAATAAATAAAAATTACGACATGAACGACCCGAAAACAGGAATCAATTATTGCTTGACAAGGGAAAATTACTTAAACTTTCATGGCATTTCGCAAGATAGCGCGGAGTACGGCATAGTTGACGTATCGAAATACGAACAAAAACCCCGAATAGAAAAGCCGCAACAGAAATACGACCCAAGACAACCCAGGCAATCAAAGGGAAGTCCTTACAGCATAGATAATCCCATACGGAAAATTGACGGCATTTCATGGATAAAAGAACCTACTGGGTATTTATGCGGACAATCCTGCGTGGCTATGCTTACTGCTGTGTCGGTTGATGATGTAATAAAAATAATGGGTACAGACAAAAGCACAAGCCATGCCCATATCAGAAAGGCATTAAATTACTACGGCATCAGATATGCGCCGATAAATCGTTCGCCCGAACCTCATGCCAATTTGCCGGAATTATGCTTGATTGTATTTACGTTACCTGAATATAGGCATTGGAGTTTATACTACAAGGGTCTATTTTACGACCCCGAGTTCGGAATAATAAACGAATACCCACCCAATGCTGTGTTATGCGATGTGTGGGAAATATATCCGTAACACACAGTATAAACATTTTGTAGAGAGGCGATGAAATGAGCAAACATCATAAAGTAACGCAAAAGCCCATTAGTGAAGTTGCAAAATTCATGAAAAATTTGATACCAGCTAACATACCCGAAGTTTATGCGCTAAATTCAGTTTTTGACAACATTGCAAGCGAAGAAAGTATACGAACCGGCGTTATTGCATTTAGGGATTTTCTATATTTATTTTTTGACCGCCTGATTTTGGAGGGGCATTTGTACGCCACGCCGCCTAACAAGCCAAGTAGCATGACAGATTATCCTTTTTTGGACGGCATATCAAACCTATTAGCCGAAATAGGTTATCATGGCGTATTGGCAGAAAGTGGCGATTCATTGTTAGTGACCCAAATATCCTCACAAACTGCGGCAAAAATTACAAATTCAAATATGATTAAATGCTTGCGGTTTCTAACCATTTGCGGATTTGTTTTTAGCACTATTGACTTAGATTCAAAAAACATTAAAATTCTGGAAGCACTACCATTAGAAGCGTCATACCCCAATAACCCAATAATGCTTACAGGATTAAAAGCCCTATCGGTTGCAAATATGGAATTACGAACGACAAGAAGATTTTGGAATGACCATAATCTTTTATTGTGTGACTACAGACCGATAAAAGCAGAGCCTACCGAAACAGGCGAAATAGTAAAGGATTATTTGCACCCATTGCCTGATAAGGTTCGAGAATTTGCTTTGAAATTACATCAGCGTTATACAAATAGGGGAATGACTTGTTCTGTTAGAATATTAGGAGATATTAATTTTGCTTATGCGGATATAAGCAAAAGCAAAAAAATATTATCGCCTACAGATATATACGCTTTAAGCGTGTGGCAAATTTCTATTTCTATGAAAAACGGGTATTGCATATTTGTAAGACCTAAAAAAGTAAATAAATATACACAAATAATTGAGAAATTCCCTTTAGCCTTGCAAGAAAAAATTACGGCCGGATATGGCTGTGACAGAAAGAGGGGAAAATCCTGTCAAGGCGGTTGCCAAGGAATTAGCATACCTTTAGATAATTCAATATTTGATATAGCAGAAGATATTGAAATATGGATTGATAATGAAGCACCAAGTTTGCACAAACAATAAAAAAATTTATATTTTGGAGGATTGCATTATGCAAAATTTTGAAAATGCCATGAAAATAATGGTAGAACGCTTTGCCAAGGATAGCCTTATTGCAGTTGCTACAACAGACGGCGAACGCCTGCATAACCGTGTCGTTGACGCTTATTATGAAAATGGCGCATTTTACATCAGCACCCACGCGCTATCAAACAAGGTAAAACAAATCGAAGCAAATTCCGAAGTTGCAATATGTGCTATTGATTGGTTCAGCGGACACGGAAAAGGAAAAAATCTGGGTTGGGTTCTTGACCCTCAAAATGCCGAAATCAGAGAAAAAATCCGCAAAGCCTTCGTGTGGTATGACGATGTAACCAACGAACAAGATAAAAATTCCTGTTTTCTTGAAATTCGTCTTACAGACGGAATGTTGATAAAAGACCACCACGCAATACGCTATCAAATTGATTTTGAAAACGAATCTGCACTTTTAAGTGAGAATTGGGGCGAGTTTAAGTAGCACACTTACATTTTATCCGGCTATAGCTATGGAAACGCAATTTTGACGCGGGATGGGTACTGGGTGATTTGGAGATGATGGCGCAAATTGCTATAAAAAAAGGCGATGGGGTGGTGGTGGCTCTTTCCGGCGGGGCGGATTCGGTGGCCTTGCTTTCGATGCTTGTGGCGCGGCGGGAATCCCTTGGGCTGGCCTTGTTTGCTGTGCATGTGAACCACGGCTTGCGGGCGGAAGCGGCTGGGGACGAGGAATTTGTGCGGGAATTGTGCGCGCGCTGGGCGGTGCCCTTGCGCGTTTTTTGTGTGGACGTACATGCCGAGGCGAAGGGGGGGAAAGTCGGCGTGGAGGAGGCGGGGAGGCGGGCGCGGTACGCGGCCTTTCAAACCGCCCTGGAGGATTGGGGCGCGGACAAAATCGCCACAGGGCACAATTTGGACGACAACGCCGAGACGGTTTTACTTAACCTTTGCCGGGGGGCAGGGTTGCGGGGCTTGTGCGGGATACCCCCGGTCAGCGGAAATATTATACGCCCGTTGCTGGAGACCTCCCGGGCGCAAATCGAAGCCTATCTAATGAAGGAAGGCATCCCCTTTGTCACCGATGCCTCCAACGCGGGGAACGCCTATGCCCGGAACCGGATGCGTAATATTATTTTGCCCGCCCTTGCGGAGCACATCAACCCCAACGCGGCGGGGAATATGGCCAGAAACACGGATTTTTTGCGCGTAGATGCCGACTATTTGGAAGCGGCCGCCCGGGAAGCCTATGCCCACTGCGCGCAAGTTTCACCCACGGCGCGGGACGGACACCCCGCCGTTGTTATAGACATTCCCCGCCTTTTGGCCTTGCCGGAGGCTTTGCGCTACCGGGTGGCGCGGGAGGCCGCCGCCCGGGCCCGGCATCCCCACAGCACGGGAAACGCCGCCTTGGCCGACATCCACGCCATACACATCCGGGATGTGTTGCGCCTTGCCGGCGGGCCCTCCGGCCGGGAAGTGCGGCTCCCTGGGCTTACTGCGCGGCGCGAATATGACGGGCTGTGCTTCTTTCCCGGCGCGCCCGCTTGCGCCCAAAGCGGCTTTTGTTATCCCCTTACGCCGGGTACGCCTCTCTTTGTCCCGGAAATTTCCAAGCTCGTCACCTTTACGGGCTGTACGCAGTCCGCAGATTATGGTATCCTTTGCGCGCCTATGCCCGGGCTGTGTCTGCGCACCCGCCGCCCGGGGGACCGTATATCCCACAGCAAGAAATTGCAGGATTATTTTACCGATAACAAAGTCCCTCGGCACCGGCGCGACGCCATTGCACTGGTGGCGGTGGGCAGTGAAATCATATGGATTTTGGATGAAAAAAATAAAATCACGAAAAATGGGAGGCATTACATGGTACCCGGAGAAACCGTAGAAATGCTGTTGAGTGCTGCGCAAATCGAGGAACGCCTGAACAGCCTGGCCGAGGAAATCAACCGCGACTATGGCGACAAGCCCATTATACTGGTATGCGCCCTTACGGGGGGGGTATTTTTCCTGGCGGATTTGGCCCGTAAGCTGGGGAATAAGACCACCTTGGACTTTGTGCGGGCCTCCAGCTACGGCGACGGCACTTCCACCAGCGGCAAGGTATTGCTGGACTGCCACCCCAAATTGGATTTGCGGGGGAAGGACGTGCTGGTGGTGGAGGATATCATCGACACGGGGCATACCCTGGCGTATTTGAAAAAATACGTGGAGGATTTGAACGTGGCCAGCGTGCGTATTTGCGCCTTGCTGGACAAGCCCAGCCGCCGCCTGATTAACGTAAAGGCCGATTATGTCGGCTTCTCCATCCCCGATGCCTTCGTGGTGGGGTATGGGCTGGACTATGCCCAGCGGTATCGCAACCTGCCCTATGTAGGCGTGTTGAAATTTACTAATTAGAAAAGAGGCGCGAAATGGCCCTCCATAAACGTTCCGGCAATTTTGCTTTGTTTTTGCTTGTCACGGCGATACTCCTTATGGTGACAATGCTCCTCCGTATGGGCACGCAGAATGACACGGGGGAATTATATACTTACGCCCATCTGGTGCGGGATTTGAACGCCAACCGGGTGGGGCGCATCGTCGTCACCCCCAATAATAATGTACCCAGCGTGGGCCAAGCGGAGGTCACGCTGATTAACCCCATCGCCACCCATACCATTGAAATCCCCAACCTGGACGTCTTCATGGCGTATATCCACAGCTTCCTGGGCAACCAGGCGGGGCTACTCTTCTTCGATGCCAACGCGCCGGTGCGCCCCCACTGGATAATCTCGGCCCTGCCCATTATTCTCATGCTGGGCTTCGGCGGGATTATCTTTTTTTTCATCTACCAGCAGGCCCAGGCCGGCGGCGGGCGGCATATGAACTTCGGCAAGAGCCGCGCCAAGGTAATTTTGCAGGACAAGCGCAAGGTGAACTTTGACCAGGTGGCGGGGCTGGAGGAAGAGAAGGCCGAGCTGGCGGAAATCGTAGACTTCCTGAAAACACCCCAGAAATACAATGACATCGGTGCGCGCATCCCCAAGGGGATTTTGCTGGTGGGGCCGCCGGGTACGGGCAAAACCTACCTGGCCCGTGCCGTGGCCGGGGAGGCCGATGTGCCCTTTTATAGCATTTCCGGCTCGGATTTTGTGGAAATGTACGTAGGCGTGGGCGCGTCCCGGGTGCGGGATTTGTTTGAGCAAGCCAAGCGCAACCCGGCCAGTATTATTATTATTGACGAAATCGACGCCGTGGGGCGCAAGCGGGGCGCGGGCCACGGCGGCGGCCACGACGAACGGGAGCAGACCCTGAACCAGTTGCTGGTGGAGATGGACGGCTTCGCCCTCAACGAGGGGGTCATCGTGCTGGCCGCCACCAACCGGCCGGATATCCTGGACCCGGCGTTGCTACGCCCCGGCCGCTTCGATAGGCAAATCGTGGTCAACCGGCCGGATATCAAGGGCCGGGAGGCGGTTTTGCATGTCCATACCGAGGGCAAGAAAATGGACGCTGACGTAAACCTGCGGGTGGTGGCGCAAACCACGGCGGGCTTCACCCCCGCCGACTTGGAAAACCTGATGAACGAGGCCGCCCTCATCGCCGCCCGGGACAATAAAACACTGGTGGATATGGATTCCATCCGCAAAGCCTTCATCAAGGTAGGCATCGGTACGGAGAAGAAATCCCGGGTCATCACGGAAAAGGAACGCCGCATCACCGCCTACCACGAGGCCGGCCACGCCATCTGCCACGAAATTCTGCCGGATATGGACGCCACCTATATCATTTCCGTTATCCCCACAGGCCGCGCCGGGGGCTATGTGATGCCCCTTCCCGGCGAGGACCGGAACTATGTGAGCAAAAAATTCATGGAGCAGTCCATTGTGGCCTTGCTGGGGGGGCGCGCCGCGGAAGCGAAGGTGCTGGGCGACATCACCAACGGAGCCGCCAACGACATCGAGCGCGCCACCCAAACCGCCCGGGACATGGTGGTGAAATACGGCATGAGCGACACCTTGGGCCCCATCCAGTTCGGTAATGCCAACAACGAGGTGTTCCTGGGCCGGGATTACGCCAATGTCCGCAATTATGGCGAGCAGGTGGCCTCTTTGATAGACAACGAAATCAAATCCATCGTGGAGAACAGCTACAACGAGGCCCTGGCCCTCATCGACACCCACATGGAGGTACTGCACAGCATCGTGGCGTTGCTTATGGAAAAGGAGCGGGTATCCGGCGAGGAAGTGCGGAATTTATTCCCTATCGGCGTTCTTTCGCCAAAAGACAACAAGGGCGGCCTGATGGGCGAGGTGCTGTAAGAAAACTGACCGTAAAATGTAATCCCGTTGTAATGGTAATCAGGGTAAATCCATGGTTGAATGGGCATACGCTATAAGAAATGAACGGGGTGTTTTCTGGTGGATAACAGGATGGGCTTCGCAAAAATATGTAAGCAAGGGACGCCGATTTCCCTTGCTCTTTTATTTGCTCTGGCAATGACTGTGTTTGTATACGCCAATGGCGTCAACGGCATCAACGGAGCCAACACCGTGGACGATGAATACGAGAACGGCATTGTCACCCCGCAGGAGCCCATCGTGGAGGAGCCCCTGTGGAATGACGACATGATAGCCGACCGCAACCCCACCCGCCGGGTACAGCACGTTACCTTGCGGGGTGTATTCCCCGACATCCAGCCCGCCTTCGGCCCGGCCTACGAAGCACTCAACGAGCATATCAGCACGGCGGCCTCCGCCATGATAGAGAACGCCCTGCGTCTGCGGGCCCGTACCGTTACCTTTTCCTACGAGGTACATGCCACCGTGGACGTGGTTTCCATTGTCATGAATGCCAGCATCGCCGCCGTCACCACCCGGGAAACGGTGAAATCCATCAACTTCAGCCCCAGAACCGGGGAGTTGCTTAACCTGGAGGAGGCCATGGGCTTCAACGTAGCCCCCCTGGCCGAGCGTATCCTTACGGAATGGATGCGGGATAACCCGGAGCGGTATTATTCCGCCCTCACCGCGCCCCTTTCCAGCTTTTACCTTACCGAAACCCGGCTGGTCTTCCTCTTTGACGAATTTCAAATCTCCACCGTGGCCGGCAGTCCGGGCCGCCTAGAGCTGACCCGGGCCCATATCATGGCCCTGCCGCCCATTGCCCCTGCCCAGTACAAAATACTGGAAGATGTGTACAATATTAAAATGGTGCCCGTGGGCGTTATTGCCCGCTATATGGGGTACAATGCCCAATCCCAGCTATACCTGAGCCCAAGGCGTGTCCACATCTGGCGCGACGATACCCGCGCCCACCTGATGATGACCCTCATCCTGGGGGAAAACAGTTATGACTGGGAGGGTAATTTCCAACGCCCCTTGGAGGCGGCCCCCATTTTGTACAACGGGCGTACCCTCATTCCCATTACTTTCTTTGACCAGATTATGCCGCGCACCACCTACCACGTAGACGAATACGGCTATATCCATTTTTTGGCTTATCGTAGCCGTTAAAATTTCCTTAAAATTTTTATTACACGTTTGTTAAGCATGTGTTACGCACATTTGACAAATGTGTTTTTTTTTGGTATACTGCCAGTGATGCAAGTGAGTTGAAAGGAGGCACCATGAGGGGTTAAATATAACTAGAGATGGGAGAGGTGAAGCATTTTGTATGACCGTAGCGATGTGTTCCATGTCCGCAACGATATCCAAAAAATCATCGGAAGCAAGGTAAAACTGGAAACCAACAAAGGCCGCCAGAAGTCGGTAATCAACCGGGGCGTAGTATCCAATGTCTACCCCAGCATCTTTACCGTACAGCTTAGCGAAGGCCCGGATACCTCACGGAAGCTTTCCTTCAGCTACACCGATGTACTGACCAACACCGTGGAGATTACCCTCTGCGACTAACAATTGAATAATTGAAATATGAATACTTAATAAACCTCCGTCATAGGATATGATGGAGGTTTTTTAATATAGCGAACTCGAAGGGAGAGGAAGATATGGAACTGGTAAGGGAGCAAGTGTTTTTGGACCAAAGTGTGGGAAGTGAGCAACAACAGCTCATGCTGGAGGGCGAAATCGTCGTACCCGACGCGAAGCCCGACATGGCGGTACTTTTACAGACGGAGGAGCGGGTGCTCATTGACCGGGTGGAGGTAAGTGCCGACCGGGTCAATTTCGTGGGGCGGCTAAACTTGTCGGTGCTTTACATCGCCAAGGCCGCCGACAAACCTGTGCATGTACTCACCCACAGCCATACCGTGGATGATTTTATGAATCTGGAGGGCGTGAACAAGGACATGTGGGTCCAGGCCAAGGCAGAAATCGCCAATGTGGAGTTCCGCCTGTTGAACGACCGGAAGGTCGGCTTTCGGGCCATTGTGAATGTGCGGGTGCGCTCGGAGCGTTCCGACGCCCATGAAATGGTCATACATATCCATGACGTGCCGGAGAACCAGCTCTTGAAAACACCGCTCCACATCAACCGTACCATTGAGCATAAGGCGGAGCGGTTCCCGGTGAACGATTCCCTCACCTTGCCCTCCAGCAAGCCCAACGTACGCGAGATTTTGCTTATGACGGCACAGGTAGCCAACCGGGACGAGCGGCTGGCCAACGGGCGGGTCAACCTTTCCGGGGAATTGCTCATCACTACCTTGTACCGGGGCGATACCGACGAGAGTGTAATTGAGTTCGTGGAGAGCGTGGTACCCTTTAACGGCTCTGTGGATATTTCCGGTGCCCGGGAGGATATGTTTGCCGATGTGAATCTACAAATACTGGAGCAGAACGCCCGTGTCATACCCGACGACGACGGCGAGGACCGGGTGATAGAGCTGGAGATTTCCGTGGGGGCGCAGATGAAGGTATATGCCACGGAGAGTCTTTCCATTCTGGAGGACGCCTACAGCACGGACCAGCAGCTGCACATCAGCAAGAGCGTCGTCCATGTGCCGCGCCTGGTGTGCCACAACCGTAACCAAACCCCCGTCAAGGAAGTGGTAACGCTGGGGGTGGGCTTGCCGGATATGCTACAGGTTTTCCGGGTGCGGGGGCAGGCTTACCTGGATGAAATTAAGGTGCTGGAGGATAAAATCGTGGTGGAGGGCGCGATTACCACCGACATCCTCTACGTGGCGGAGTCCGACGCCCAGCCCCTGGGGAGCTACCGCACCATTGTGCCCTTCCGGCAGGTCATCGAGGCCAAGGGTGCCCGGCCCAATATGCGGGTAAGCGTGGAAACGGCCATAGACCATGCCACCTTCAATATGCTCAGCACCCGGGAAACGGAAATCCGCTTCATGCTGACTTTCAATACCCAGGTCATCGAAGAAGAGGCGGCTCGCATCGTCAACGACATCACCTTCACAGACATCGACCCGGAGATGATGAACGCCATGGCCAGCATGACCGTATACATGGTGCAAAATGGGGATAATCTCTGGCACATCGCCAAAAAATACAACACCCCCCTGGACGAACTCCTGGCGGTAAACGATATCGAGCCCGGCGCGAAGCTGATGGCCGGACAACGCCTGCTGGTGCTGAAGAAGGGGCTGTGATATAAGAAATTTAAATTATAAATATGTATAAAAGAGCCAAAAGCCCTCGGAATTTTCCAGGGCTTTTATTTTTTTGCTTTGAAATACATGGCTATACACACGCCCAAATGGAGGACTTTCGAATTGTCGGCACACAGCGTTAGTTCAAAATGGCATCAAGCATACAGTTCAATTCCGGGCTTGTTTCCAACAAATTTGGTGCTATACTTATAAATTGGAGGGGAAAACGCCGCCATTGAACGCTTGCAAAAGGTCTGCCTTTTTTAACAAAGTCCCACGCCAAAGGTAGAGCGGATTGCTTGTAAAGCAGGTGAAGCGAAGCGGCTACATAGCAAGGAGAGGAGTGATATGGCGCAAGCACTCTTTCGATATTCCAACGAGCCAAGTGACACGATAAATAGAGACTTTACCCCGTCATACACAGACATGTAATAGAAATTCACTGGCTGTTGGATTATCCAAAGTAATACCACATTAAAGGAGGATATTCCAATGTTTAAGAGCCTAAAGAGTAAATTAACTATTCCAAGTATAGGTATTATTGTGCTGGTTGTGCTTGGCATTATGCTGTATTCGTCCAATGCCGCAAGCACATTGGCAGACAATTTGATTTGGGAACGTGCATACGCATCGTCCAGAGCGGCCGATGCACATATTGCCCAGCTATCGGCGCAAACCAACGTGGTGGCATATGCGGTGGCGGGTGACTATACGATTCTTTCTGCCATCATGGACTGGAACGCCGGAAACAACCGGACAGAAAACAGAAACATCATCATTAACCGATTGCGTGAATTAGGAAGAACGATGGCTGTGGACAGCTTTACGGTGCGCGACTTTGAGGGGCGAACCATCGTAAGGTTGCATGATTTGAATTTTTATTATGATATTGACGGGCTTGCAAATGCGGTCAATGCCATTGAGCACAGACAGTCTACTACTTCATTTACATCCACGGCGGCAATGCCCATGAGCCTTATCACCACGGTACCCATCATACACGAAGACCAAGTGCTGGGCACCATGGCACCCATTTTCCACTTTAACACAGACCAATTTATAAACAATATTTCCCATGTATTCAACGCCCCTGTTTCTGTTTACCGTGGGCGCGAAACGGTTGCGTCATCGCTAATGCTGGAAGGCCGCCCTGCAGTCGGGGTTGAAGTAAGCGAAGAAATAGGGGACATTGTAATAGATGAGCGTACCTCCCATATGGTAGACCATTATATTGACGGCGAAGGTGCGATTAGCTTCTATATGCCTTTCTTGGGCGCGGCGGGCAATGCCATAGGCATGATGGCCATACATTTTTCTACCGCAGACGCCGATGACGCCACTTCGTCTATGGTAATGACTATGTTGCTTTTTGGCATCATCGGTGTGCTTGCCGCCGCAGGGATTATGTTTTTATTAATAAGGCGGTCGTTAAAGCCCCTTGATACCCTTTCGAGAACGGTAAAAGATGTTGCAGGTGGCAATATCAACGTGAATATAAACAGAGCAAATTTACCCAAAGATGAAATAGGTGCGCTCACCCAAGATGTTTGCGCGCTTGTGGATATTATCAAACATATAGTTACTGATTTAACCAACACCTATAGCGAGTATATGGAAAAAGGAAATATATACCACGCAATGAATGAAAGCGAATACCAAAATTCCTTCAAAGAAGTGATTAAACTTGTCAACAAGTTGCTTGCAAAAAACACCAAGGACATAATAAGCATAGGTGATACGCTTAACGCTTTAAGTAATGGGGAATTTAAGTTAAATATGACGATTGACGACTGGCCGGGCGAATGGAAAGTTATACCCCAGACGCTTATCAACCTTACCGACAACCTCAATTCGGTTAGCACAGAAATCGGCGCGATGATTAACGCAATATCTGCCAAAGGTGATTTGTCCTTCCAAATAGAAGCAGACAAATACAGCAACGACTGGCGCGAAATAATGACAGGGCTAAATCATATAGGAGCGGCTGTTGAAGCCCCAATTAAATCCCTTGAAATTGCCATGGGAGAAATGAAAGAAGGTAATTTTACTTTGACTGACATTGACAGTAAAATTACACAAGCGGGCTATGATGCAAATGCGGAAAATTACAACGGCGTGTTCAAAGGTATTATGCTTAGCTTTGAATCGACAATTACGGCTATTTCGTCGTATATAGGGGATATTACAGATAATTTGGCTTTAATTTCCGCTGGAAACTTAACCACAGAAATCACCCGAGCGTATGCAGGTGATTTTGAGAAAATCAAAGAATCACTCAACAGCATTTCAGCAACCCTTCACAAAACCATGTCGGACATTTCCATTGCTTCCGAACAAGTGCTGTCGGGTGCAAAGCAAATTTCCACAAGCGCGCAAGAATTGGCAAACGGCGCGCAAGAACAAGCAAGCTCGGTAGAAGAACTTAATGCTACGATTGATGTTCTTAACCAGCAAACCAAGCAAAACGCCGACAACGCATCGGAAGCCAGCGAGCTTTCTAAGCTGTCTACCACCAACGCCCAAGAGGGCAACGCTTCCATGCGGGATATGTTGACGGCAATGACACAAATTAAAGAATCGTCGGGCGAAATAGCAAAGATTATCAAGGCCATTCAAGACATTGCTTTCCAAACAAACTTGCTTGCGCTCAACGCCTCTGTTGAAGCCGCACGAGCGGGCGAACACGGCAGAGGGTTCAGCGTGGTTGCAGAGGAAGTGCGCAATCTTGCTGGGCGCAGTCAAGAATCTGTCAACGAAACCACGGGGCTTATCGAAACTTCAAATAACCGTGTGGAAAGCGGGTCAAGCATTGCGGAAGCAACCGCGAAAGCCTTAGATGCTATTGTAAAAAATGCTACCGAAGTATCGGAGATTATTAAAAGCATCTCAGTGTCATCAGCAGAGCAAGCAGAAGCAATTTCGCAAGTAAGTACAGGGCTTTCGCAAATATCGCAAGTGGTACAAAGTAACTCGGCTGTTTCGGAAGAAGCGGCGGCGGCGAGTGAGGAATTAAATGCCCAAGCAGAAATGCTCCAGCAATTGGTGGCGTATTTTAAACTGTGAGGGTTATAACCTCCCCCATGCTATCTCCCCCATCCCATGCTCCCGCAGGAAGGCATTGGCCTGGGAGAAATGGCGGCAACCGAAGAACCGTCCCCCAGCCAAGGGGCTGGGGTGGGCGGCCTTGAGAACCAGATGTTGGGGCGCGGTGATGATTTCCCCCTTGGCCTGGGCATCGCGCCCCCATAATAAAAAAACCGCGCCTTCCTTGCGGTTGTTTAGCAGTGACAGTATGGTGTCTGTGAAGTGCTCCCAGCCTTGGCCCGCGTGGGAGCGGCTTTTGTATGCCTCCACGGTGAGGACGGCGTTGAGGAGCAGTACACCTTGCCGCGCCCACGCCTCCAGGCAGCCGTGGCCCGGATGGGTAAAGCCCGTGTCTTCGGCCAGCTCCTTGTAGATGTTGGCCAGGGAGGGCGGCACGCGCACGCCGGGCTTCACCGAGAAGGACAGCCCATGGGCCTCGCCGGGCCGGGCGTAGGGGTCCTGGCCCACGATGACGGCCTTCACCCCTTCGTAGGGGGTGTATTTCAGCGCGTTGAATATGTCGTGCATGTCCGGGAAAACGGTTCGGGTGGCGTAGGCTTGCTTTAAAAAGGCACGCAGACGCAAATACGTGTCACCGGCGAAGGTCTGGGCAAGCAAGGCGTCCCAGGAATTTCCCAGCTTTACCATGGGCTACGGGGTAAAGTACTGCTTCAGGGTGGCCATCATGTCTTCAAAGTTCAATGGCTTGCCCAGGTGGCTGTTCATGCCGGATTCGTGACATTTGCTGATGTCCTCGGCGAAGACATTGGCCGTCATGGCGATGATGGGGATGCGCTGGGCTTGGGCGAAGGGCATGGCGCGGATTTTGCGGGTGGCTTCGTGGCCGTCCATAATGGGCATCTGCACGTCCATGAAGATGAGGTCATAGGCTTCCGGGGCGGCCTCGAACAAGGTCAGGGCCTCGCTTCCGTTGGAGGCTACGTCTATGGTGATGCCCATAGGCTCCAAAGCGGCCAGGACAATTTCCTGATTAATATTAATATCCTCTGCGAGGATGATGCGTTTGCCCGCGTAGCTGGGAAATTCCTCATAGGTTTCGGGGCTCTTGTGTTCGCTTGCCATGGCGGCCGCTTCTTCTTTGTCCGCCGTGGCAAGCTGTACGGTAAAGCAGAAGGTGGCCCCATGGCCCAGGTCGGATTCCACCCATATTTCGCCGCCCATGAGCTCGATGATGTGCTTCGAAATGGCAAGCCCCAGCCCGGAGCCGCCATAACGGCGGGTGGTGCTGGCCTCCGCTTGGACAAAGGG
>WQSR01000028.1 GCA_009787785.1 Defluviitaleaceae bacterium | reverse complement strand
CCATTCATGGAAACCGCGCAAATGCGCGGTTTCCGTTAAAGTTTTGATGAAACTTTTTCAAAAGTTTCTGGGGGTGCGGGGGCAAAGCCCCCGGGGTTTTACTTTGTCCCCACTCTGAATCCCCCTCAGCGGGGGGGATTTTGCGCTTTACTGCCGGCACGCCCTAACTCCCCTTCAGGAGCTCCTTCAGGGAAGCCGCTTTCGGGCATTGGGCGGCTTCTTTGTTTTCCGCCTGTATCTGCTCGTAGACTTCCTTGCGGTGGACGGCGATTTTCTTGGGTGCGATGATGCCCAAGCGCACCTGCTCTCCGCTGATGCCCAGGACTACTACCTCCACCTCGTCGGCAATCATGATGGACTCACCCTTTTTGCGCGTGAGGGTCAGCATAGGTTGGCCTCGGTGGCGGCTTTGAGCTGTTCCATTATATAGTGGCGCACAAGGTATTCCTCGTTGGCGCACACGATTTGCTTGCCCATGCGCGTATCCAGGTTCAGGATAACCGGTGCGCGGAGGTTGACCCTGGTTTGGGACAAATCATCGGGGATAACCGCGATATTGTACACCGCCAGGGAAACGCCTTGGATTTCCCCAAGCTCCGCCAGCTCCTCCGGGTCCACCTGAGGGTCATAATCGGGGATGGCCTTATACACATCCATCATGGGGAAGCATAGCTCGCCATCGTCGATGCTCTGTAGCCAGAAGAAAGTCTGCCGCGTGTCCTCCATTTCCACCAGGAGGAATTTGTTATCGTCCGGGTAGCCCGGCAATCCCTTTGGGAAGGTAAATACATCGGCGGGGTTATACTTCATCTCGCCAAAATTTTTGGTAAAAATCAACTCCACTGTGCATCATCCTTTGCAATGAGTCCGTTGTCCTAATTAATAAAATTCGCCAAAGTCATTTGTATGATACCCGAATTGGCCCTAAGTGATGCTTGGAAGGCCGCCTCCGCGTTCACCCGTAGCATGATGGCGCGGTACATGTCTGTGTCCTCGTTTTGGCTGGTCAGCCGCTCCAGGGTCACTTCGTCGGATTCCAGGCGGGCCTGGAGCAGGTCCATCCGTTGCTTGCGCGCACCCAGCTGGGTATGCTCGCGGGTAATCTGGTCTATGTGGCGGTCCACCAAGAATAACATATTGTTAAAGTGGGTGAAAAGCGCGTCGTTGGCGATGGCCCGTTCGTTGATGAGCTGGCGGTCCACGTTGGTGGAGAGCACCGGCTCGGTGTAGTAGGGCGGGTTCTCGGAGAAGAAGCGGCGCAGTTCCCCCTCGTCGGAGATGACCAGGCTGTCCGTAAATTCAAAGAACCGCCTGAAATCAGCGAACATATTGGCCGTGAAGATATTCTTGCCCAGGGAGTTGACGCCTACATGGTTGTGGGCGGCGGCCTCGATGGTCATGTTTTGGTCATGCATGTCAAAGGAGCGGTTGCGCTCGGCCTGGTCGATGGGGATGGGCGTGAGGGGCTCCACACCCGGCAAGGTGGCGCGGATAAGCTTTACGCCTTGCACGCGCAAGTCGGTTTTCAGCGCGTCGATTTCGGCAAGGGTAGTGGCTTCGTCGGTAAACTCGATTTCCACGCTGTAGGACACGGACACATTGCGGTTGCGGTCAAAAACCTCGGCGGGGATAAGCACGGCGGAAGGCGGGCCCGCGTCAATACTCGCGCCGGGAGGCAATACCGGCCGCAAATTCGCGGGGTCGTTATTGTCAGTGTAGATGGCATCGAAGACAAGGTCGAAGGAATAAAACAGCGTCGCGCCTATTGTTGTCGGCGTGCCCTCTACACGGGAAAAATACTGGGTGATTTGATATACCCGGTCCGCCTCCGCTATCAAGGGCGGCTCGTCAATCATTTCCCGGCTGGTGAAGTATACCGCCGGGTTGATTTCCCCGCGCTCAAAGCCCGTCCGCTCATAGGTGACGGCTATCCCCTCCCGGGGGAACGTTGCGGCGGTATTGTCGCTCATGGCCAGCTCCCCGGTTTCCACAATCAGGTGAAGGATGGGGCGGCCCTCCACGCAGAAATCCGCAATGGGATAATAGGCGTCTTCGTCGTTGATGCTTCGCATCAGCACCGTGAAGCCCGGCACATAAATTTGGGTATTGTCAATATAGTTGGAATCCGTAGTCCGGTTGCCGTCGGTGTCGTGCATGTCCAGGTTGCGGAAGGCCAGCCGTACCACGTGTACCTTATGGGCCACGGGGGGCGTTACGCCGGCATTGGGCTCCAGCCGCTGGAAGGAGGCCGTCCTATCCACATCCGTCAGGTTAAAATGCTGGGTGATGATGAACCGCCGCTCGTTGGGGGAGGTGAACACCGGGGGCTCGTCGGTGCGAAAGCCCGCGAACACATACCGCCCCGCATAGGTCTGGTTCATTTCCAGGGTACCGATGTGGTCTATCAGCTCACGCATCTGCCCTATCATGGTGGCCTTGTTTTCTATGTTATAGGTGCCGCTGGCTCCGGCCACCAGCAACCGCCGGATGTCCTGCATCTGATTGTCCAGAATGCTTAAAAAGGACGATTCCGTCACGTCCATCCACGCCTGGCCAAATTCCACGTTCCGTTGGAATTGCTGGGCTTCGCGCACACCGGCGCGGAATTTCAACGCACGGCTGGCTACCAACGGGTTGTCCGACGGGCGGCTCACCCGCTTGGTGGTTTCCAAGGTGCGGATAATCGTGTCCAGGTTGCGCATGTTCCGGTTGACATGCAACAACGTAGTATTATTAATCATGGAACTGGTTAGGCGCAGCATAGGCGACCCCTCCAATGAATGATATTTATTCTAGAACGAACCCAATCGGTTAATCAGCGTATCGTAAATGGAGTCGATGACGTTAATCAGGCGGGACGCCGCCTGGAATTGGTGCTGGAAGCGCACCAGGTCCATCATTTCCTCGTTGATGTCCACACCCTTCACCGAAAGCCGCTGGTTGTGGGTCTGGATGGTAACTTCGTTGAAGCTGAGGGCGAAATTGAGGGCCTGGTTGGCGTCGATGGCCAAATGGTCGCTGATGGCGATAATAAAGTCCTCCATCCGCCCCTCGCGGAAGAGATGGGGGAAAGTACCCACCAGGCTGAAGCCTTGGATGACCTCGTTGTTACTTTCCCCCTGGTCGGGATGGTTGGAGGTGGCCAGGAGGGAATTGTTGCGGGTCAGCTCCGGGTTAATCATGAAGTTCAAGGCGTTCATGCCGCTCAAATCCATGATGAACACGGGGATGTTATCATCGTCCACCACGGGGGTAAGCCCTAATGCAATGGGGTCAATCAGCCCGTTATCAAGGTTTTGCTGGGTAAAATTGATGATTTGCCCCTCAGCGTTGCGTGCATAAGTACGAAACTCCCCATTGGGGCCCTGAAATAGGCGAAGGCGGGTGGTGTTGCCCGCGTTCAGCGTGCCGGGCGGGCCAAAGGTAGCCACCTCGGCGTCGTTTACGCGCCGGTAGGTAAAGAGCAGGGCACTGCGGTTGTCCCCGTTCATGTCAAAGCCGTTTACATGGCCGGTGGTGCCGGGGATGTGGCGCAGTTGGGCATCCAGCCCCTCGTTGATGGCGCGGGCAAAGGTACGCACCAGATGATTTAGCTGATTCATGTAAAAGGGAATGCCCTTGAAATTCGAAGTCGTGCCCCCATCCTCTGCATACAGGGTGCCCACGGGCCAGGTGGCCGGGTCCAGGGGGTCGAAGGTGCCGTAGCCCATTACAAGCCAGGTATCCGAGTCTCCCGGGTCAAAGGGCGGGTCGAAAATGTCAAAGGTATCCGGGTCTCCCGGGTCGAAGCCGGCCTCCCTAACCCATCTGGGCCAGGTGGTTGAATCCGCCGGGTTGAATGTGGGCCAGGGGCCCGTCCACATATCCGGCGCGTGGGTGAAAAAGCCAAAGGGCCAGTCGGCCACATAGCCCGGCGCGTTGGGGCCGCCGATAGTCACATGGGTATTGTTCCCGTCCCGTAAATCAATGAGCCCGCGCAGTACGCCGCGCAGGGCGTGGTTATAGATGTCAAAGGCACCCTGCCCCCCTTCGAAGGCAAGGTCATACAAGCCGTCCACGTCCATTTCGTTGCGGCGTTGGCCCGCCTGGCGGGGTACCAGCTCCAGCCGGGTATGCATGTCGTGCCGCACGAAGTCGGAGCCGTTAATCCGTACCGTGGTGCGCCGGTCGTTGGGGGTTTCCGGGGTGGAGAAGTCCCGCTCCACCACCTCCACGTTCACAAATTGGGATAGCTCGTCAATCATCAGGTTCCTGCGGTCGCGCAGGTCGTTGGCGTTGGAGCCGTCCCGCTCAAAGTCCGCTATCTGCCGGTTGATGCTGGCGATTTGCTGGCCCAGGCTATTGATAATCATCACCGTGTCGGCCACTTCCCGGTTCAAATCCATTTGCTGGCGTTGCAACGCCAAGGCGTTGTGTCGCACCATTTCGGTCAGGGCATCCGCCCCGGTGATGACATTGGTACGGAAGGTGTCGTCGGGCGCGTTACCGCGCAGGTCGTGCATCCGGCCGAAGAATTGGTCGAAGGCGTCCAGCACCCCCGCGCCGGGCAGATTGTTAAACACCGTCTCCACGAAGGAAAGATGGGTATGCCTGGTGGCATGTTCGCCCAGAATCGCCCGCTGGTGCCAGAATTTCATATCCAGAAAGCGGTTGCGGTGCTGGATAATCCCTTGGGTTTCCGCGCCGGTGCCGTACATGCCGCGGCTGTCCCACAGATGCAGGGGACGGGCGGCGGATTGCACGGTGGCCTGGCGGGAAAAGCCGGGAATTTCAGCGTTGGCGATATTGTGGGAAACCACATTCAAATTTGCGCGGGCGGCGTGAAGCCCCGTAGTCGCCACATGAAACGGAAAGAACGCAGAACGCATACAAACACATCCTTACGGATTTTTGAGATTAGTTGCGGCCTAAATTTACGATGATACCCAGCATCCCGTCGATGACGTTAATCACCCGGGACGCGGCCTGGAAGGCATATTGGAAGCGCAACATGGAGGCCAGCTCCTCGTCCATGGATACGCCCTTGATGGACTGCCGCCGATTGTCGGCCTGTATCACTTGGATTTGCTGGTTTTCCACGAAGCGGATGGCTTCGTTTACGTCTATGGAGATTTGGTTGACCAGGCGCACATAGGCTTCCTGTATGCGGAAGTGACGCCCGGCAATTTCCACGGTATAGGGGCCGTCGTTGGCGCGCCACGCCACTTGCAAAGCCTCCAGCACCCGGGTGTCGTTCACCTCGTCTATCCCCAGTGCCAAGGCCAGGAGGTTGTGCCCGCCGGGCTGGAGCAACAGCGGGTTTATCCGCAGATTTTCTATGGTGTAAATGGAATTGAGCAACAAGGGGTCGGGGTCGCCCGTATTTTCGCCGTGGATACGCTCAAAGAGGGGGATGCCGTTGCCGGGGGAAACGTCAATGTCCCAATGCTGTGCGGGCCCGCTGAAATTGTCGTTCATGTCCTCCCGGAACACAAAGCGGTACCGCCCGCCGTCCAACAGGTTCTGCCAGGGCTCGTTGTCGGCGGCGGCGGGGTTGGGGGTACGCATACCCGTTACCGGGTCGATGAAAAACGGCCGCGCCGGATTGCCGGCGTAGTCGGGGTTCCATTCCGGGTTCGCCTCCCGCAGTTGCCCGGTGAGGGCGTCGTTCATCATGCGCACCATGGCGTAGACAATGCCGTCCAGGTTTTGCTGTACCCGGGGAATCATACCGTGATAGATGCTCCAGCGGTGGAGCTCATGGTTGAAGGAGTAAGCGGACATATTTTCTTCCAGATAATCCATTTGTGCTTGCAAAGCGTCGATTTCATCCTGGGGCGCGCCGTCGGCAACGAGTGCCGCCATCCGCTCCTCCATGGCCTCCAGCCGCGATTCCGGGCTGGGCTTGAGTCTGCTCATATGGTTGGCCGGAGCCATACCCCGGGCAACCAGCAAGGCTTGCAATTTCCCAAAATCGTTATTGTGGGCATAGTTTACCGGGCGCAGGGGCTTGAAATTGATAAATTCGTAAATGGACGTACCAGCGGAAATGGTCGCCCCGTCCGTACCCAGCACGGGGATGACAAAATCAAAGTCACCGGAAACGAAGCGCAGTCCCATCCGGGTTTGCACGCCGCTGGCCAGCAGTTCGTGCCCGCCGGAGATAATATTTTTTTCGCCCCGTGTCGTTGTGCGTATTTCTATGGGGATGAAACGGGCCAACTCATCCAGGGCAAGGTTGCGCTGGTCGCGGTAATCGTTGGCGTTGTCCCCGGCCATCTCGCTACGCATGATTCGTTCGTTCAACTCGTTGACCTGCGCTACCAAGCGGTTAATATCATCCACCGCCTGGATGACTTGAAAGTTGAGGTTGCGCTGTTCCTCCACAAGCCCCAGATACACCTCGCGGGCTTTATTCAAAAAGGAATTGGCCGTGGAAAGTAATTGATGGCGGGTGGCGAAGCCGTCGGGGTGGCGGGTCAGCTCCTGTATGGCGAACCACATATCGTTGACCACGCCCTGGAAATTGTACGCGCCGTAGAGCTCGCCCAGCTTCCCCTCGATTTCGCGCCCGGCGATAACCAGCTGGCTGTAAAATTCCAGGCGGCCCACCTGGGTGCGGTATGTAAAATCCAGGAACTCGTTGCGTAGTTGCTGAACGGCGTTTCGGTCCGCGCCCATGCCCAAAATCATCCGGTCGTTGTTGGCCGACATGCCCCGGTCGATGGACATGGAGGGCTTTTGCACGATGCGCTGGCGCGAGAAGCCGCGAATTTCCGCGTTGGACATATTGTGCCCGACCACGCCCAGGTTGGCGTGGGCCACGCGCAAGCCGCTGGTGGCTATGGATAGTCCGGTAAATCCCATGTGTACCTCCTATTGCTTGGCGTCAAAGGAGCCCGCGGGCCCGCCTTGAGCGTTGTCCGGGTAATCCGGCCCGGCAAGCTGCGCGCTGGTGCGAATAACGTTGAGGGAGTATTCCACGTATTCCAGCGCGTTTTGTATCAAGGATTGGTTGATATCGTTATGTTCTTTTAATTTGGTGAGGGTCTCACGCAGTTTTTCCCCCGCCGCGATAAGGGGGGCTTGCTGGGGCTGGCCCTCCATACATTCGATTAAGGCGGTAATGTCCAATGTTTGCCCGCCCTTGCCCAGCACTTCGGCGATGTCGGCGGTCAAGGTAATGCGCTGGCGTTCCAGCCGGTTGTTTTGGCTGATGACCATGTTTTCCAGGCTGGTAATCTTTTGCAAGGCATCAATATCATTTTGTACGATTACATCCTTTTTTTCCAGGGCGAGGCCCAGCAACTCCTCACAGCGGGCGTTTTGCTCGCCCAGTATTTCTATGAGTTGGTCAATCATTCCCGCCATAGGTACTCCTTATTTGAAAAAGTCTAATAAAAAACTCCTCCGCCCCGTTTACCGGAGTGGAAGAGTGTATATAACGTCCTTGTGTTTGCGCCTATCCAAACGAAATGCATCCGTGCAAATTCGCCCATTTCCTATTCAGCCGCGCTGAAAATCCTCGCCGCCACATCGGAGGCACTCACGCTGTAAGTCCCCGATTGCAAGCGCGCTTGAATTTGGCTGACCTGTGCCGAGCGCACATCGGGCAGCTCGTGGATGGCCTTGCGCGCCACGCTAAATTCATGGGCTTGCGCACTCACGGAAACACTGTCGGTGGTGCTCTGGTTGCGCCCCTTGGTTACGGGTGTGTTGTTCCTTCTCACGGAGTAGTTGGCGTACGCGTTGAGCGTGCCGGAAATCCTCATGTCCATAGCATTACCTACTTTCTGACGAAATGTACAGGGGTTTTATACCTTATTATCGGCAGAGATTGCGAGATATATTAGAGAAAACGCAAAAAAATTAGTCCCGCGCAAAATAATAGCGTCACGGCAAGAGCCAAAACGTCGGCTCTTTTCATTTTTAAGGGCTTCATTTTGGTGCGGCCCTCGCCGCCCCGGTAGCATCGCGCCTCCATGGCGGTGGCCAGCTCGTCGGCACGCTTGAACGAAGATACAAAAAGAGGGATGAGCACGGCCAGGAACTGCTTGACGCGCTTGGGGAGGCTCCCTGTTTCAAAATCCGCGCCCCGCGCCTTTTGCGCCTTAATAATTTTATCGGTTTCTTCGGCCAAAGTCGGAATCATCCGCAGGGCAATGGTCATCATGATGGCGATGTCGTGGGCGGGCAGGGGAAAGGGCCGGAGCAAGGACTCGATGCCGTCGGTCAGTTTTATGGGGGAAGTGGTAAGGGTGAGCAAGGAGGAGCCGATGACAAGCAACACCAGCCGCACGGTCATCAATCCGGCGCGATACAGCCCCTCGGCGGTGAGCCGGATGAAGCCAAAGGAAAACAAAATGGTTTCGCCGGGGGTTAAAAAAAGATTAATCACCGACGCGAAAATAAGAATAAACAAAATCATACGAAGCCCGCGAAAGAGAAACCGCGCCGGAACGCGGGAAAGCCGGATAATGGCCGCGAGGAACAATGCCGCAAGCCCCAGCCCCAGAAATCGCGTGACAAACAAAAGCACCGTGACAAAAGCGATAACGGCCAGCAACTTGACCCGGGGGTCCAGCCGGTGCACGGGGGAATCGGTGGGGTAGAATTGCCCTATGGCGATGCGGGTCATGGCGTGCCCCCGCCCCCTGCCAGCAGTAACGCCGCATCATTTACGGTAAAAATCCCCGCAGGGATATGGGGGTTTATTTCCCCAAGGCGGGAAAGGATGCCGGAAACCAGCGGCACGGCAAGGCCGATTTCTTCCAGGGTCTTTCCTTGGGCAAATACTTGGGCGGGCGTGCCCTCCATGGCGATTCCCCCTTGGTTCATCACAATGATACGGCCACACAACCGCGCCGCGTCCTCCATGCTGTGGGAAACAAGGATAACGGTAAGGCCAAGCCGTTCATGCATTTCATGAATTTGGGAGAGGATTTCCTCCCGGCCATGGGGGTCAAGGCCGGCGGTGGGCTCGTCCAAAACAAGGATTTCCGGGCGCATGGCCAATACCCCGGCAATGGCCACCCGGCGTTTTTGCCCGCCGGAAAGGGAGAAGGGGGATTTTCCGCACACTTCCTCCCCAAGGCCCACCGAAGCGAGGGCATTTTTTACGCTTTTGTCCAGCTCATCCGCGCCCATTCCCATGCGCGAGGGCCCAAAGGCCACGTCTTCGTAAACCGTCGCGGCGAAAAGCTGGTGCTCGGGGTACTGGAAGACAAGGCCGACGCGCTGGCGCAAAGCCTTGAGCTGTTTTTTGTCCGCGTGGATGTCCACTGCGTTTATTAAAACCTGCCCGGCGGTGGGCTTGAGCAAGGCATTAAAATGCTGGACGAGGGTACTTTTCCCCGAGCCGGTGTGGCCGATTAGACCGATAATTTCCCCGGCGTCAATGGCAAGGCTGAGCTGGGAAATGGCTTTTTTTTCATAGGCCGCGCCGGGGTTGTACATATGAGAAAGGGCGCGCACTTCAATAAGGGGAGCGGAAGGCCGCGCCTCCCGGGGGGGGGCTGTTTTTTTTGCGAAAAATGCACCGGAAAATGCCATGGCCGCCTTCCGCACGGCCTCGTCGGCGATTAATTCGTCTATTTCCAAAATATCCTCCGCCACAGGAATCCCTTGCTCGCGCATGGCTTGCGCAAGGGCCACCACCTGCGGAACGGCAAGCCCCAGCCGCGCCAGCGCGTCACCGCGTTTGAAAATACTGCGCGGCGTGCCTTCCATTGCAATGCGCCCATTTTCCATAACGATGAGCCGATGGGCCTGGGCCGCTTCTTCCATAAAGTGGGTAATCAGCACCACGGTTATGCCCGCTTCGGCGTTGAGCTGTTTGACCGTCTCCATGACCTCGCGGCGGCCGGAGGGGTCCAGCATGGCGGTGGGCTCGTCCAGGACAATCAAGCTCGGGCGCATGGCAAGCACCCCGGCGATGGCCACCCGTTGCTTTTGCCCACCGGAAAGATGATGGGGCGCGGACTGGGCGTGTTCGGTCATGCCCACGGTGGCCAAGGCGGCGCGAACACGCCGGAGGATTTCCTCCGAGGGAAGACCCAAATTTTCCGGCCCGAAGGCCACATCCTCTTCCACTATGGTAGCCACGATTTGATTGTCGGGGTTTTGAAAGACCATGCCCGCGCTCTTGCGGATTTCCCACAGTCGCGCCTTGTCCTTTGTGTCGATGCCATTGACCCACAGCGTACCGCCAGTGGGCAAAAGAAGCGCGTTAATATGCTTGGCCAGCGTAGACTTGCCGGAGCCGTTGCGCCCGACAATGGCGATAAACGCGCCTTTTTCCACGGCGAAATCAACGCCGCAAAGCACCGGGGGCGGTGCAGTTGCACCATCCTCCGGCACAGCATAGGCAAAGCATACATTTTCACTGATAATCATGGCGGATATATTACCATACTTCTCAGCTGAAGCACGCACCTACTATTGAATCCCCGGCAACGCAAAGCTATAATGCCGCCAGCTAGGAAATTTTTACAAAACGCAATATTCCACATTGAAATATCTTCGGGCGTCTTTCCTGAACGCAATATTCTGTATTGAATTTGAGGTTTCCCATGGAATGGATAAAAGTATGCATAGCGACCCCTTCCGCAGATACCGACTTGCTCGCGGAGCTGATTTTGTCCTGGGGTATAGCCGGGGTGGAAATCGTTGACCCACGGGAATACCGTGCATTTCTCGAACAGGACAAGTCTGCGTGGGACTATGTGGATGAGTCCCTTGTCCATATCCCCGATGACGGTTGCGCGCAGGTTATTTTTTACCTTTGCGCTGACCCTGACGGGGAACGCACGCTGGCGGAAATACAGGCCCATTTGACGGGCATGGGCTACCCCGCCCCGCATACACAGCGCGTAGCCGACACCGCTTGGCTGGAGGAATGGAAGAAGCATTTCGCGCCTATCCGCGTGGGGCGGGTCGCTATCGTCCCCGCCTGGGAGCGCGCCCAAGCCCTTTCCCCCCCTGCGGAAATTACTTTTACGCTGGACCCCGGCTCCGCCTTCGGCACGGGACAGCACGCAAGCACTTTTTTGTGCGTGGAGGCTTTGCAGGAGAGGCTACAGCCCGGACAATCCCTGCTGGACGCGGGGTGCGGGAGCGGGATTTTATCTGTCATCGGATTGTTGCTGGGCGCGGCCCGCGTTTTTGCCTGTGACATCGACCCTGCCGCCATCACCGCCACCCGCAAGAACGCGGAGCTTAATCCCGTGGAGCTATCACGCCTGACGGCAGTCCACGGCAATATCCTTACGGAGGGCGCGGTGCGCGATTCCCTCGCCGGGCACACCTTTGACATTATTGTGGCTAACATCGTAGCCGATGTAATCATCGCGCTACTTCCCCTCGTGCCCGCCCTTTTGGCAAAAGGCGGGTATTTTATCGCGTCCGGGATTATTGATGAGCGCGGCGCGGATGTGCTGGCGGCTTTGGCGGACAGCGGGCTGGCCCTGGTTTCCAACAAGGAAATGGACGGATGGCTTTGCGTGGTGTGTGCCCATGCCTAAGTATTTTTTCCCGGCGGGCGATGCCGGCGAAGCCCTGACCTTGCGGGGAGAAACGGCGCACCACCTACTGCATGTCCTGCGGCTCAAGCCGGGGGCACGGATTACGCTTTGTGACGGAAATTGCCGGGACTATGCCGCCGTTTTGCGCGAGGTGGATGCCAAGGGTGCGTCTTGCCTTCTTGAATTGTCCCCGCCCGTCCTGTGCGAAACGGAGCCGTTCATTCCCGTCACGCTGTACCAAGCCTTGCCCAAGGGCGACAAAATGGAGACCGTTATCCAAAAATCCGTAGAGCTGGGCGTGCATAAAATCATTCCCCTTTACACGGCGCACAGCCTGGTAAAAAACGCGGAGAAAAAAATAGCCCGCTACCAAAAAATCGCCGAAGCCGCCGCCGGGCAGAGTATGCGCGGCATCATCCCCCTTATATCGCCGCCGATGAAATTCCCACAGGCCCTTGGGGAAGCATTTTTTCCCGTGCATTGGCTTGTGGCGGTGTCCCCTTCGGAAGCCCCCGACCATTCGCCGCCTGTATCCCTGCGTTCATTTTTCCGCGCCCACGCGTCGGGTTCCATTGGCTTGTGGATAGGCCCGGAGGGCGGGTTCTCCCCGGAGGAGATTACCGCCCTCATCGCCGCCGGAGCGACTCCTATTACTTTGGGCAAACGGGTACTTCGCACGGAAACCGCCGCGCTGGCCGCGCTGGCGCAAATCAACGGCATAACGGAGTGAACCCATGATATACCTCGATAACGCCGCCACGACCCCGCCCCTTCCCTTCCCCGCCCACGAAAGCGCGGATTTTTTCGCCAACCCTTCCTCACCGCACAAGATGGGCATTGTCGCGGAACGGGCATTGACGCGTGCCCGCGCCACCCTCTCCGAGCTGTTGCACTGCGCCCCCAAGGAGCTCGTCTTCACTTCCGGTGGTACGGAGGCGAACAACCTCGCCATTTTGGGCTACGCGCTGGCCCAGGCGAAAAAAAGCCACGGATTGACGATTTTTGCCGAGCCCTGGGCCCATCCCTCCATTCTCGCGCCGGTGCACTGGGCGTTGGAGCAGGGGCTGGCGCGGGGGATAATTTCACCCGCCGGGGAATGGCGAATCCCCGGTGGCGCGGTGCTGTGCTGTCTTTCCCATGTCAACCACGAAACGGGCAACCTCATGGATTTGGACTTGCCCGCGTCCATAAAAAAAGCCAACCCCGGTGCCGCAATTCTCGTTGACGGGGCCCAGGGCTTTTGCAAGGATTTTACCGCGACGCAAATTTTTCGGGATATGGATTTCTATACCTTCAGCGGCCATAAATTTCACGCGTGTACCGGGGTGGGCGGCCTTGTGGTGCGCAACGGCATCAAGCTCGCGCCCCTTATGCATGGCGGCGCACAGGAAAACAATCTGCGCCCCGGCACGGAAAATACCGCCGGCATTTTCCATATGGCCCACGCGGCGCGGTTCCTCCATGGGCACAGGGACGCGCATTTTAGTAAAATTTCCGCTTTGTGCCGTGGGCTTTCCGGCATAACGGATACAATCCCGGGAGCCCTTCGAAACCAATTGCCCGGCCCGCTCTCCCCGTATATTTTGAACCTGTCCTTCCCCGGCGCGAAGGGGGAGGTGCTGGTGCACATGCTCTCGGAAAAGGGTATCTGCCTTTCCATGGGCGCCGCTTGCAAAAGCCGCAGGAAGGATAAATCCGCGCTGGCGGCCATGGGGTACCCCAAGGAAATAGCGGAATCGGCCCTGCGCTTTAGCTTTTCGCATTTTAATACCCCGGAAGAAATCCAGCATACCCTGGAAGCGTTGACCACCTGCGTCAACCAGCTACGTAAAATAAGCGGCTATAAATAGGAAGGAACTACCCATGGAGACAAACACGGCAAAGCACATCATGCTGGTAAAATACGGCGAGGTGGCTCTGAGGCAGGGCAACCGGGGCTTCTACGAGAAGCAAATTATGGACGACATCCGCCGCCGGATTAAGGACTTGCACAGCGGCAATATAAAAGTCATCCGCGAGCAGGGGCGGTTCCTTATCGAGGACGTAACCGGGGACTTGGACAGCGAAGCCATTCTCCCCCGTGTGAAAAACATCTTCGGTGCCATCGCCTTCTGCGACGGTATAAAAACCACGGAACGGGAAATGAAGCCCCTGTGCGAAACCGCCCTGGCGTTTTTCCGCGCCCGGATACGGGGGAAATCCTTTAAGGTCGTCACCAAGCGCGCCGACAAACGCTTCCCTCTAACCTCCAACGAAATCTCCGCCGTCATCGGTGAGCATCTTTTGGCGGGGTTGCCCGGTACCCAGGTTGACTTGCATAACCCGGACACGATTTTCCGGGTGGAAATCCGTAACCATGTGTATTTTTATGTAGATTCCACACCCGGCGAGGGGGGCCTGCCCTACGGCTCGGCGGGGAAGGGCGTGCTTTTGCTTTCCGGCGGCATCGACAGTCCTGTGGCGGGCTATCTGGCGGCGCGGCGCGGGGTAGGGCTGGTTCCCGTATATTTCCATTCACCGCCCTATGTGTCGGAGCGGGTGGTGGACAAGGTGAGGGATTTGCTTGCCGCGCTTACGGCTTACACCGGGGAGCTTCCGCTACAAATTGTCCCCTTCACCGATGTTCAGCTTTATCTGCAAGAAAAAGTTCCTGCGGAAAAGCTCACGATTTTCCTAAAGCGGGCTATGCTACACATCGCCTCCGCCATCGCCGCCAGGGAAAATGCCCGTTGCCTCATCACCGGGGATGCCATCGGGCAGGTGGCCAGCCAGACCCTGCACAGCCTGGCCGCCGTGCATTCCGCCGCCACGTTGCCCATCCTGCGGCCCCTCACCGCCATGGACAAGCACCAAATCATCGAAATCGCGCACCGTATCGGCACCTACCCCATTTCCATCCGGCCCTATGACGATTGCTGTACCCTTTTCGTGGCCAGGCACCCGGAGAACAAGCCTAACGCCGCCGTTATCGAGCGGATGGAGACGCGGCTGATGGAGGAGGGGCTAAAGGATTTACTGGCTAAGGCAGTCGAGGGAGCGGTTAATTGATTAACTTTAAATCACAAACGTTGACATGGAATTTTCAGTAAAGTACAATCCCCCTGGAATTTTTTATTTCACATCTGTCTATTTCACGCAATAGCGTGAGGGGGGCATGTCCCCACCAAAAGGAGGAAGATTTAATGAAGAAGGTTTTGAAAATTGTAATTTCACTTGCGTTGCTGCTGGCTATGACCGCCATGGTTACGGCTTGCGGCCGCGACGACAACGGTGCCGCAACTACTGCGGACGACGATTCAGGACTCTCCATCTTTCTTATTTCCCACAGCCCCCCGCCAGACTCAACACTGGACGACGGCAGCTTTAACCAAGGCGCGGCGGACGGCATCCGTAATTTCCTAACCAACAACCCCGACAGCACATGGGACTTCATGCAACCCCACGCCGGTACCGACGAAGCCCGGCTGGACATCTTTGCCGACGCCATCGCGGCGGGCGCGGATGTGCTGGTGCTCCCCGGCTTCCACTTCCAGGATGTAGTATATGATGCGCAGCATTTATTCCCGGATACGTATTTCATCGTGCTTGACACCGGCCCCAGGCGCGGCGGCCCCGGCGGAGAACCCGGCCAGGCGGCACCCAACCTTGCGGGCATCCTGTACGCCGAGCATGAATCCGGCTTCCTGGCCGGCTATGCCACTGTGCGCGAAGGCTTTACGGAGCTGGGCTTCATGGGCGGCTTGCCCGTACCCGCCGTTGTCCGCTTCGGCCACGGCTTCCTGCAAGGTGCCGAGCACGCGGCACAGCAAATGGGTCTTGCCCCCGGCACCATCACCGTGAATTATATGTACATGGGTGGCTTCGGTGCCGACCCCGCCCACACCGCAACGGCTAACGGCTGGTATGCCGGCGGCACGGAGGTTATCTTCGTAGCGGCGGGTGCCGTAGGCTTCAGCGTAATGGAAGCGGCCGCCGCCGGTGCTGGCAGATGGGTTATCGGCGTGGACGTGGACCAGGGCGAAAACCCCACCGTTATCACCTCTGCCATGAAGGCACTGGACAACAGCGTATACACCATGCTCAGCGAAATCCGGGACGGCAGGTTCCGTGGCGGTGCTGTACACAGGTTCACCGCGGCGGATGACGGCGTAGCCCTTCCCATGCACAACAGCCGCTTCACCACCTTCACCCAAGCACAATACAATGCCATATTCCAACAGCTTGCCACCGGTTCCATACGGGTGAGCGACCTTTCTTCCCACGACGATTTGCCCACCATTATAGCGGGCTTGAGTGCCGTGGTCGTAGTCGAGCTGTAAATCACAGCCAACCGGGGCGCGCAACGCGCCCCTTTTTTTACATATTCATGTGGGGCGGTGAGCAGATTTGTATATTATTGAAATGCGTAACATAACCAAGGAGTTTCCCGGCATCATTGCCAACGACTGCGTTACCTTGCAGTTGAAAAAGGGGGAAATCCATGCCTTGCTTGGTGAAAACGGCGCGGGCAAAAGCACCTTGATGAGCGTCCTGTTCGGTTTGTACCGCCAGGAAGCCGGGGAGATATACAAAAACGGCGAAAGCGTGCAGATACAAGGCCCCAACGACGCCAACCGCCTGGGCATAGGCATGGTGCATCAGCATTTTAAGCTGGTGCATAATTTTACGGTGCTGGAAAATATCGTGCTGGGTGTGGAAACCACAAAATCCGGCGTGCTACAGATGAAAGAGGCCCGGGATAAGGTGCTTAGCCTGTCCAAAAAATATGCCTTTGACATCGACATCGACAAGGAAGTCCGCCACATCAGCGTGGGGATGCAACAGCGGGTGGAAATCTTAAAAATGCTATACCGCGACAACGAGATACTTATCTTCGACGAGCCTACGGCGGTGCTCACCCCACAGGAAATTGAGGCATTGATGCAAACCATGCGGGACATGGCCGCCGAGGGGAAGAGTATTTTATTTATCACCCACAAACTGGACGAAATAAAGCTGGTGGCGGACAGGTGCAGTGTACTGCGTAAGGGGAAAATGATAGGAACCGTGGACGTAGCCGCCACCACCAAGGAAGAAATGAGCGAAATGATGGTGGGCCGCAAGGTCATCCTGTCTTTGGATAAAAACGAAGCAACTGTGGGGGAGACTATTTTGCAGGTGCGCAACCTGAGCCGCCGGGGGAATGAATCCAAATCCGGCAAGGCACAGCTCTCCAATATCAATTTCGATGTAAAGGCCGGGGAAATCCTGTGCATCGCCGGTATTGAGGGCAACGGCCAGACAGACTTGGTTTACGCCCTTACGGGGCTGTCCGACATAGACAGCGGCACCATTATCCTTAACGGCACCGACATCAGCAAGGCAAAAATCCGCAAGCGCACGGAAGCCGGTATATCCCACATCCCGGAGGACAGGCACAGGCACGGCCTGGTGCTGGACTATACCCTTGCCTACAACACCGTTTTGCAAACCTATTATACGCCCCGGTTCCAAGCCAAGGGCTTCCTCAAGATGAAAACGATTCTGGACTACGCCCGCAAGCTCATCGAGCGGTTTGACATACGCAGTGGCCAGGGGGAAGTAACCTCCACGCGGGCCATGTCGGGGGGCAACCAGCAAAAGGTTATTTTGGCCCGGGAGATTGACCGGGACCCGCAACTGCTCATCGCCGTACAGCCCACAAGGGGGCTGGATGTGGGAGCCATCGAATATATCCACAGCCAGCTACTGGCCCAGCGCGACAGCGGCAAGGCCGTACTGCTGATTTCCCTGGAGCTGGAGGAGGTCATGAACGTATCCGACAGGATTCTGGTCATGTATGAGGGCGAGTTCGTAGCCGATGTAAACCCCAAGGACGTTACATTCCAAGAGCTGGGGCTGTATATGTCCGGCGCGAAGCGAAGCGAGGTGGCGGTATGAACAAAGACGCACTGATGAGCTTCCTCTCATCGCTGGTGGTGCTGGCGGTGGGGTTGCTTATCGGGTTTGTTATTTTGCTGGTGAGCAACGCCAGCTCTGCCTGGGAAGCCTTCCGCACCATTTTGACATTCGGCTTCCGAGGTATACGCAACGTGGGGGATGTATTGCTGGGGGCCACCCCCATTATCATGACGGGTTTAAGCGTGGCCTTCGCCTTCAAGACGGGCCTGTTTAACATCGGTGCCACGGGTCAGTTCGCCTTCGGCGGGCTGGTGGCCATTCTGGTAGGCCACAACTTCGAGGGACTGCCCAACGGCTTGCGCATTATTCTTGCCTTGCTGGCGGCTACTGCGGCGGGGGCCGCCTGGGGTGCCATACCCGGTCTCTTGAAGGCATTCCGCAATGTACATGAAGTTATCTCCTGCATCATGACCAACTATATCGGCATGTTTTTGGTCACGTTTCTGGTGGACCGTTACGCCTTCAACCCGGCCATCGGGCGCAGTCAGGCCCTCCCCGAGGGGAGCAACCTGCCCACGCTGGGCTTCCAGTACATTTTCCGTGAGGAATTTCTCCCCGGCTTCTACCGTTCCTCCCAGGTGAACGTGGGGATTCTCATTGCCATTTTTACCGCCATTCTCATGTATATCATCTTGGAAAAAACCACCTTCGGCTATGAGCTGAAGGCTTGCGGCTTCAACAAGGACGCCGCGAAATATGCCGGTATCAACCAGAACCGGAGCATCGTGGCGTCGATGATGATTGCCGGCGGGCTGGCGGGACTGGGGGGCGCGCTGTTATACACCAGCGGCACGGAAACCATGAGCGCGGCCAATGTTTTGCTCCCCTACGGCTTTACGGGTATATCCGTGGCCTTTTTGGGGCTGAGCAACCCCATAGGTATTATTTTCAGCGGTACGCTGGTGTCCTACCTTTTCCTGGGGGGGGCACGTACCCAGGTGCTGGGCTTCTCGATAGAAGTGGTGGAAATCGTCATTTCCGTAATTATTTACTTCTGCGCCTTTGTGTTCCTGGTGAAGACATTCCTGGGCAAGCATATCGGGAGGCTGTTGCGGCGCGGTAAAAGCCCGGAGCAGGACAGGGCGGATAAAGGGGGTGAGAGCGCGTGACGATGGCGGTGTTTTACAGCATTATGCACTGGACGGTGTATATTATGATTCCTCTCATCGTGGTATCGCTGGGGGGGCTGTTCTCGGAGAAAAGCGGCGTAGTCAACATCGCGCTGGAGGGTAAAATGATTTTGGGTGCCTTTGCGGGCACGATGTTCATGTACCATGTGCAAAACGTGTGGGAACTGGCCATGTCCCCATGGCTCTTGCTTTTTCTCACGCTGTTGATTGCCATGGCCACGGGCATCATTATCAGCCTGGCCCATGCCTACGCCTCCATTAACCTGCGGGCCAACCAGGTCATCAGCGGTATCGCCATAAATATGTTCGCCGCGGCCTTCGCCATTTACACCGCACGGGCCATGACCCGGGCCGGGTCACAGCACATCCATTTCAGCAATGTATTTCGCATTGACAGCGTGCCGGGGCTGGGGAATATTCCCTTTTTGGGGCCCATGCTGTTCCAGAATACCTATTTCACCTCCTTGCTGGGGATTCTTATTCTTGCGGCGTCGGCCTTTGTGCTGTATAAGACAAAATTCGGCTTGCGCCTGCGTGCCTGTGGGGAGCACCCCCAAGCGGCGGACAGCGTGGGCGTGTCCGTTACCAAGATGCGCTATGCGGGGGTAATCCTTTCCGGTGCCTTGGCGGGGATGGGGGGCATTTTATACATCGTGCCCATTGCGTCGGCCTTCAGCGGCACCGTGGCGGGATACGGCTTCCTGGCCTTGGCGGTATTGATTTTCGGCGCGTGGAAGCCCCAGCGCATATTGTTCGCGGCGTTTTTCTTCGGGCTCATGCTCTCTGTCGCTTCCCAGTTTTCCGCCATACCCTTCCTGCGGGACTTGGGGATACACGCCAACTTCTTCCGCATGACGCCCTATGTGGCCACGCTGGTGGTCCTTGCCTTTACCTCCAAGAATACGGCGGCCCCCAAGGCCGTGGGCCAACCCTACGACAAGGGCGGGCGGTAGATGTTTGTGCTGGTGGTTGACGACGCACCCGTGAATTTACGTATTGCGGCGGGGATACTGGCCCAATGCGGCGTCAAGCCCATTTGTGTACCCGGCGGGGAAATCGCTTTGGGGCGCATGGAGGCGGGCACGCCGGAATACAGTATGATATTAATGGACTATATGATGCCGGAGATGGACGGGGTGGAGACGTTGCGGCGCATTCGCGCACTGGGTACGGAATACGCGCAGGAAATCCCCGTTATCGCCCTGTCGGGCAAGGAAGGCGCGGAGGCCGGGGGGTATTTTACCGCCCAGGGCTTTGACGGCTACGTGGCCAAGCCCTTGACCGTGGATAAAATGCGCGCGCTTCTCACGCGCTGGGCACCAAGCCAAGAGAGGGGCAGTGATTTGCATGTTTAATAAACGGGCAAGCGGGGTGCTGGCGCATCCCACCTCCTTCCCAAGCCCTTACGGCATGGGGGACTTGGGCCAGGGGGCCTATGATTTCATAGATTTTCTGGCCCAGGCGAAGCAGTGCCTGTGGCAGGTGCTACCTCTGGGGCCCACGGGCTTTGGGGATTCACCCTACCAGAGCTTTTCCGCCTTCGCGGGGAATCCGTATCTCATCAGCCCCGACGCGCTGGTGGAGGCGGGCTGGCTTACCGAAGGGGATGTGGCGGACATACCGGGCTTCGATGCCCACAGCGTGGATTTCGGCCCGGTAATTGCATACAAAATGGAACTCTTCAGGAAGGCGTATGCCCGGTTCCTGGCCGACGCTACCCCCGCCCAAAAAAGCAAGCTCACCCAATTTTGTGCCCGCCACAAGGCGTGGCTGACGGATTACGCCCTCTTCACCGCCATAAAGGCCCATCTCATTGAAAAACGCGCCAACGAATTTAAAACCCCGGAACTGGCCGCCTACGGCAAAAAAATGAAGAAATTCCTGAACCCCGACCAGGTGAACGACTATTACTACGGCGCGGCTTGGAGTAGCTGGCCCGAGGATATCGCCCGGCGCGAGCCCAAGGCCCTGAAGGAAGCCGCCACGCAACTGGCCGAGGAGGTACGCTTCGCCCAGTTCCTGCAATATGAATTTTTCCGCCAGTGGGACACGCTGAAGGGCTATGCCAATAAAAAAAATATCCGCATCATAGGGGATATTCCTATCTTTGTGGCTCTGGATTCCGCCGATGTGTGGGCCGCGCCGGAGCTATATTGTATCGACAAGGACTGGCCCACCGCCGTGGCCGGGGTGCCGCCGGACTATTTCAGCGAGACGGGACAGCTCTGGGGCAACCCCCTCTACGATTGGGCCGCGCACAAAAAAGACAATTATGCCTGGTGGTGCCGCCGCGCCGAGGCCGTCCTGGATTTGGTGGATATTGTGCGCATCGACCATTTTCGCGGATTTGAAGCCTATTGGGCCGTGCCCGCCGGGGAGAAAACCGCCATCAAAGGCAAGTGGATAAAGGGGCCGGGCAAGCCGCTTTTCGACGCTTTGAAAAAGCATTTGAAGGACTTGCGCGCGCCGGAGGCGGGGGGAAGCTTTGTCCTCCCCATTATTGCCGAGGACTTGGGCATCATCACGGAAAAGGTGGATAAGCTACGCACGGACTTCAACCTGCCCGGCATGAAGGTGCTACAATTCGCCTTCACCCCCGGCGACGTGAGCGCGTATCTGCCCCACAACTATGAAAATAACCAAACCGTGGTCTATTCCGGCACCCACGACAACGATACCTCTCTGGGCTGGTACGAGGCCGCCGGGGAGGCTGAGCGGGATTATCTGCGCCGCTATGCCAATGTGTCCGGCACCGATGTGGCCTGGGACTTGATACGGCTTGCCATGGCCTCTGTAGGGATTTTCGCCATTGTGCCCATACAGGATATTTTCAGCCTGGGCACTGCCGCCCGGATGAACCAACCCGGCCAAGCCACGGGCTGGTGGCGTTTCCGCTATAGCGCAGATATGCTACAAGAAGACCACGCGAAGCGGCTGGCCTACCTGGTAGAGCTGTATCACAGATGACGCGTTCCATGTCCCCGTCAGCCACAGTATCCCCAGCACGATGAGCACAACGACCACCGCCACCACTATCCCCGCCACGATAACCAGCGTCGGCGGGGTTTTCTTTGTGTGTGCCGCGCTGTGCTGTGCGGCGTGCCACGCCCGCTGGGGCATGGGCTTGGGCTCTACCCGGGTGCCCTTGTCCGCGTTGATGCCCTTATAGCGCAAAAATTCTCGAAAGGGCATGTCCGGCCGGTTGGCGGCGTCCATGTACTCTCCCAGCAAGCCCTTGATTTCCTCGGGAGGGAAGGCCGGCTCCGCCAAATGCCTGTAGGCTCCGCAGTCCCTCCGGGCAAAGCCGGAGCGTTGCACGATTTCGCGCAGTTCCTCTACGTCCTTGACGGTGTACGCCCGCGCCAGCGCGGGGAAGCCGGTTTTTTTCACAACATAGTCGTAGAGCATGTTCAGGGTCTGGTTTCTGGTCATGGGGTTGGCTCCTTTGCGATTTGCACTAATTCCGCCTCCGTCAGGATGGGTACGTTTAGCTCGGCGGCTTTTTTATTTTTGCCCGATGGGGAGGCCGGGTCGTTGTTAATGAGATAATTCGTCTTCGCGGTAACGCTCCCAGTCACCTTGCCGCCCTTGCTTTCGATAAAATTTTGCAGTTCCTTTCGGTTCTTAAACTGGTGGACATCCCCGGTGATGACGAAGGTGTGGCCCGCCAGGGGTCTTTGTGCGGGGGCATCGGTTGGGATTTGCAGACGCAAGAGGGGGAGGGTTTGCGCCAGCAGGGCAAGGTTTTCGGCATTGGTGAAAAAGTCGTGAAGGCTCTGGGCGATGGCCTCGCCGAAGCCCTTAATTTCGCATAAGATTTCCATGAAATGCTCGTCCCCACAGGCGGCGATGATTTTGTGCGCGTCATGGGAAAAATGGGCGCAGAGGAGCTTGGCGTTGGCCAGCCCCACATGGCGGATGCCCAAAGCGTAAATGAAATGGGGCAACGGGACGTCCTTGGCCTTTTCCACGGCGGCGATGAGATTTTCATAGGATTTGCGGCCAAAGCCCTCCATGGCCAGTATCTCCGCTTCGTGGCGGGGTAGGTGGAAAAGGTCCGTGTAGTTTTCCACCAGCTGTAAGGCCACCAGCTTTTCCAATGTCTGGGCCGAAAGGCCGTCGATGTTCATCCCGTCGCGGCTGACGAAATGGGACAGGGCGCGGAGGCGTTGGGCGGCGCAATGGGTACCCACACAGTACAAAGCCTCGCCGGAAGGGCCGGAGACAATCTCTGTAGGGCCGCCGCACACGGGGCAATGGGACGGGATGGGCACGGGAGTGGAACCGCTCCCGCTTAAATTTTCCGCAACTTGGGGGATAATCATATTCGCCTTGTACACGGTTATCCGGTGGCCGGGGTGGAGGGCAAGCTCGCGCAAAATACTCACATTGTGGACGCTGGCGCGGCTAACGGAGGTTCCCTCCAGCTCTACCGGGGCGAAAACCGCCACGGGGTTTATCAAGCCTGTGCGGGAGGTGTTCCATTCGATGGCCTGCAAAGTAGTCTCCTGCACTTCGTCAGCCCATTTGAAGGCCAGGGAATCCCGGGGAAACTTCGATGTCGCCCCCAAGGACGCGCTATAGGCGATGTCGTCGAAGGTCAGCACCAGGCCGTCCGTGGCGATGTCGGCATCGACGATGTGCCTCTTAAAATCCGCTACGGCTTCAACCACCGTATCCGCCGTGACGAGGGTATGCTTTACCGTCTCGAAGCCCAAATCCGCGAGCTCTTTCAACTGCTCCGACTTGGCCGCGCCGGGGAAAGGCACCTCACCGGGAGCCGTCCCAATGGCATAAAACCGCACCCTTCGCTCTGCCACAATTTCGCTGTTGAGCTGGCGTACCGTTCCGCTACAGAGGTTGCGCGGGTTCTTATATGCGGCTTCCGCGGGCAAAAAGGCGTTGATAGCGGCAAAATCGGTAAAGGAAATCACCGCTTCCCCCCGCAGGGTAAAGGGTTCCTTCCGCGCCACACGCAGGGGCACATTGGAAAAAACCCGGGCATTGTGGGTCACGTCCTCGCCGATAAGGCCATTACCCCGGGTCAACGCCTGTACAAGGGTACCGTTCCCATAAGTCAGGGATATGGCCAAGCCATCCAGCTTCAATGTCAGCAAGCCCGTATGGGCACCCAAAAAGGCCGCCAAAGCTTCCGGCTCCTTGGTTTTGTCCAGAGATAGCATGGGGGAAGGGTGGGGCACCTTTTTCAACGCGCTGACCACCTCGTAGCCCACCTTCCGGGTGGGACTACCCGCCAGAACCGTTCCGGTCTCGGCCTCCAAGCGGCACAGCGCGTCATAGAGGGCATCGTATTCCCGGTCGGTAATCAGCTCCCGGTTTTCGTGATAATAGCTATAGGACGCCGCTTGCAGACGGGCGGCGAGCCCCTTCATGTGCAAAATGGGGGTACATTTCTGATAGGCGACGCGCTCGTCCATTTCCGGGTCGTCAAACAAGCCCAGCCGGATAACGCCGCAATATTGGTACCCCAGCCGCGCCAAAAGGCTAATCATGGGGGCATTATTTTTGTGCGTGTCGATACGGACATTTTGACTTTGGGCGAAACACCATGCCAAACAGGCCGCACCCGCGCCCTTGGCGTCCTCCGCCCGGGCAATGCGGTGCACCACGCCATAGGGAGCGGTTTCATTCAACCAATTCCCATGAATGTGCCCATAGGTGGGCTCGGCCTCCACGTTGAAATAAAACACCGCCACCACGCGCCCAACCGCTTCGCAGACATAGCTGTGCCCCACTCGAATGTCCGCTTCAATGAGGGCCCGGGGCGGGTGCACGTCCCCCCACTGATAGGGATTGCCCGCGCCCTTCATGGCCTCCCGGGCGTAGGCGTATATCTCCATTACCGCGTCCAGGTCAGCGGGCTCTGTCTTCCGAATATACAAGGCCATCCCTCCGAAATTCTCGTTTTGCGCATTATAGCACGCGGGCGTAATTAAAAAGCCTCAATCGGCCTCAATTCGCCTCAAAACGCCTCAATTAATGTTACTATTTGTCTACAAAAGGCTTATTTTGGATACATTTAGGCTATTTTGACGCTATCTGAACCTTGCATTGGGCTACTCTTAGTATATAATTTGTGTAGCAGGAACAGGGGCGCGGCCCCAGGGAAGGGAGCTATTTTATGCGTACAAATGAGCAGATTTGCGAGGTAACGATTCGGCACGAGGACGGCACGGAATGGGTTTTGGTGTATTATGTGCAGGTGATTTCCTCCCGGGACGACGGGGAGCTGTATGCCCTGCGGGTGGACAAGCTGGCCACCGACGGCAAGGTGCTGGAGCGGGAGCAAACCTGCGCCCTCACCGATTCGCGCCTGGAGGCGGTGGAAATGGCCAAAGCCTTCGCAAAGGGAACGGTCCCGCCCAGTGTCTTGGTGGAAATGGCGGACGAATGGATTACGGAGCTGACGGTAAACATGCCCGCGCATACATACCACAGGGCAGGATAAGGCCGCTTTTTGCCAAAAGCCCCACTTCCCCGGTGGAAATGCTGGGGAGTGGGGCTTTTTTTCCGAATACGGCGGCCAGAATGTTTCCGTACACCGCTGGGGAATACCCGGCGGTGTAGGCATTTATCAGCACGAAAAGGGGCGCGTCGGAGAGCAACCGGGCGCAATTCGTGACCAGTTCAACCAATTTATCTTCCAGCTTCCACATCTCGCCCCCCGGCCCCCGCCCAAAGACCGGCGGGTCCATGACAATGGCGTCGTAGCGGTTGCCGCGCCGCCCTTCCCGGTGGACAAATTTTAACACATCGTCGGTCAGCACCCGATGGGGAACGTTCCCCATGCCGGACAGGGTCACATTGTCCCGGGCCCATTGGTTCATGCCCTTGGCCGCGTCTATGTGGGTGACATGGGCTCCCGCCTGCAAACAAGCCACAGTCGCGCCTCCGGTATAGGCGAAAAGATTCAGCACCCGCACCTCACGCCCCGCGCTACGAATCCTTTCCTGCATCCACCGCCAGTTCACCCCTTGCTCCGGGAACAGTCCCATATGCTTAAACCCCGTGGGCCGTATATGAAAACGCATCCGGTCATAGGCAATGCTCCAGGCCGAAGGCACGCCGTCGCGAAGCATCTCCCAGTGACCGCCTCCGGCTTTACTGCGGTGATAACGCATGTCGGCAACGCCCCAGTCCACCCCCCGCGTCCGGGGCCAGATGGCCTGGGGGTCAGGCCGGATGACGGTGACATCGCCCCAGCGTTCCAGCTTTTCGCCGTCTCCTGCATCAATTAAGATATAGTCGCGCCAGCCCTGGGCGATTTGAATTGCTTGCATGACATTGTCCTTTCATGGACATATAGCGGAATTTTTTTATAGCATACCACACAACGCCTATGCTATCATGTCCGCATGAAAAATTTCACGGATTTTCCCGCGAGTGTGGCGCGGCAGTTGAAGTACATATTATTCGACATTGACGACACCATCACCACCCGGGGGCGTTTGCATCCCGACGCCTATGGTGCCTTGTGGGCCTTGCATGAGCGGGGGCTCCGGGTCATCCCCGTCACCGGCCGCCCCGCCGGGTGGTGCGATATGATTATCCGCCAGTGGCCGGCCGACGCCATTATCGGCGAGAACGGGGCCTTCTGTTATTTCCGTGGGGAAAAGGGCTACGGCGAGCTGACCCACCCCCTGGCCTGTACGGACGCCCAAGCCCGTTTGGCCGCCGTGCGCGACGCTTGCCTTGCCCAGGTTCCCGGTTGCCGGGTGGCGAAGGACCAATTCGCCCGGCGGTATGACCTTGCCATCGACTTCTGCGAGGACGAGCCCCATCTGGGGCTGGAGGCGGCCTACAAAATCCGTGACATCTGCCAGCACTTGGGTGCCCAGGCCAAGGTTAGCTCCATCCATGTCAACACCTGGTTCGGGGCCTACGATAAACGCACCATGGCGGAAATGCTCCTCACCCAGATTTTTGGCGACCCCGGCTTCAAGGAAACCGCCCTGTTCTTCGGCGACTCCCCCAACGACGAGCCCATGTTCGCCTTCTTCCCCCACGCCTGTGCCGTGGCCAACATCCGCCCCTTCCTGGCCATGCTAAAAAATAAGCCCGCCTACCTCTCGGAAAGAGAAAGCGGGCAGGGCTTCGCGGATTGCATTACACATCTATTGTCACTGGAATGAGCGGAGCCCCTAATCCCCCCAAAATGCCTGTAGCCGCCGGCATTCGTTGTTCAACCTGACCAACGGGGGATAAATGTGCTCCCAGTATTCGTCCATCGCGCCGTCAAGGGGCGCGCTATTTGCTCTAAATTCGCTGAGGATTTTGCACAGTCGGGGCAGAAGGCCCACCTTTTTGCATGTAAAAAAGACCTTCAGTTCTTCGGCGCGGTCTTCCAGTGCGCGGGTCAGCTTTTCGTCGTTTACGCTCAGGCGGCCGGGCAGATTGCTTTGGCTGTCCGGGGCGTAGGCCACGCCGATTTCGTACAGGCTAAGCTTCAGGCCCTTGTTCCCGCTTATGTCCACGGGCTTGTGGATGGCGGTGCGCAAGCCCTCGCCGAAGACCACCCAGGTGGCGGGCTCGGCATGGAGCGCGTTTTGCAAGCGGTTGTATGCGGCGGCCAGCTCGGCCACGGCTTCCGCCACGCTTCCCACCGGCTCGGTTTCATAGGTGGTGCGTTCCAATTTCACGATTCCCCTCCCCGGTGCAAGAACACGATAACCAAGAGCAACCCAGCCAAAATGGCGGCCGCCGTCAGCATCACGCCCACATGAATGCGGCCCGGCTTCCCTTCCGAAAGGGGGCGGTACAGTCCCGAGGCCATCAGCGCGGTGACAATGGGCTTATACACGATGAATACCACGGATGCGTTGAGGGCGTATTTTATTGCGTTAAAGGGCAGGAAAATGGGGATAAGCATACCCACCACGTCGGCGCGTTCCACAAAGGGCATGAATATAGGCACAATCAGATAATTCATGAGTAGCATCACGGGCACCACAAGGCTCACGCCCACCACCAAGGCGATGACCGCCCCCGGCAAGGTGCGGCGGAATTTATATATCGCCGCCGCAGGTACGGCAAAGGCCGAGCTTGACACCACGTTCATCAGCATCCCCCAAAAGCCCGTTTCCGATACCGTGACCATCTCCACCAAGGCCGTAATCACGGCCAACGTAAAGGCCGCCAGCGGGCCATACATAAACCCGCCGATAACAATGATTACATCCTTGGGGTCATAAGTAAGGAAGGGGGCCCCCGGCATTACCGGGACGCGGATAAAAAACACGGACAAACAAGCCATGGCTGCCATCATGGCCAAAATGACCAGATGCCGGGTACGTGAAGCGGTCAAGTTACATCCTCCATGCAACAAAAATAATCACACAACGCCTAACATACCATTATTGCCATACCGGCGCAAGGGTGCGGGCTATTTTCACGGGCTTTGTGGCGAGAAATATCCATCCAGCCAAACCGCCCGCGCCTCCAGCCAGAACAGGAGGTATTCCGCTTGGGGGCGAAAGCCGTAGAGGGTGCGCAGTTTTTCCGATATCAGGCGGAACCAGTCGGGATATCCGCCAAAGATATGGTCGTGTTTTTCGAAGTTCCGGTGGAAGGCTTCGGCATAGCGCAGGATGAGATACTGGGCATAGGCCGTCATGCCGGGGATTTGGCTTGCGCGGATTTCGTGCCAGCGGGTGGCGGCGCGGGCATGGATTTCCGGCACCTGTAGCATGTCCGCAAACCATACATTGTAATGCCCGGCAAAGATATGCTCCGGCTGGTACCAGGAGCCCATATTGGCCGAAGAACGGTCAAAATCCCACACCGGCCCGAAGTAGAGCCGCTTCGCGTCCGCGCTCCCCCGGATTTGCATAAAGATACTGCGGTTGGAGATATCAATATTCTTGAACCATTCCTGGAGGAGGTAATAGTCTATGAAGGACGGGATATCCACCAGCGCGGCGATGCGGGCGTAGTCGTGGCTCTGGATGGCCGTGTCTACCTGGGTGAGGAAGTGGCGCAAAGTGTGCATGTGATGGGTGCGCTCCCGGCGATGGGGATGGCGTACGCTGATGGCCCAATTGTTCATAAAAAGGAAATCCACGCCCTCTATGTCGCCGCGCCGGATAAAGGCATCCCGCACGGCTGGGCCGCCGTCAATTTCGATAAGGAAGTCTCCGCTGGCCCGCCCCGGGCTGGTGTCGCGCTCGTCGGCAAGCTGATACACCCCCACATATTCGCCATTGATATACACATGCACCAGCCGGGAAAAGGGAGCCCAGCACATCCCCTCCAAGGTGCCCGCCAGGAAAAAGGCCAAATGGTTGCGCAGGAGGGTCAAGTCAAAGAGATTGGCGATAAGTACCCAATCCGTAGCCTCGGCGGGGGAATCCAGCACCCTTTGCGGCTGTGCAAAGCGTAGGCGCAAGGGGCGTTTCTCGGGCCCGTAGGCCCAGGTGGACGCGCCCCGCCCCCGTATGCGTACCGGGGTGCTTTCCATGAGAAAGGGCTCCGCCGTGCCGGAAATCGCTACGGTGCCGTCGTGCCAAAATTCACGTTCCGGCGCGAAGGGGTGCAACGCGCTATATATATGAAGGGAGGGAAAATCGAAGACGCCCTCGGGCATGAGGGGGGGGTAAATCCCCTCGGGGCGGGGGGGCAAGTCCACCGGCAACACCTCCCCCACAACAAAGCCCTCCGCCAAAACAGAAGGGGCACGTGGGGGGCGCAGCCGCCCGCGAAGCCAGGGCAAAGCCACCGCCGTCCCCACAAGAACCGCCGCCACCCCCAATAGCACCAGGAGCCTTTTAAAAGTCAACTTGTCGCCCATGGGCCCTCCAGCAATGCGATGGCTACCTGGGCGTCCCGGCTGGAGAGGGCGCGGAGGCGTTGACTCTGGGCGGCGATTTTTTCCCTGGCGGCAGGGTCCGCCATAATCGCGTCAACCATTCCCTTCAGGGCGGGCAAATCCAGCGCGGAGGTATCCACCTGATGCACCGCGTTTACATACGCGATAAAATTGGCCACCTTGGGGTCGTACACCAGCCCGATAATGGGCAAGCCCATCCCCGCCGCGTAAATGAGCGCGTGGAGCCGCATCCCCACCACGAACCGGCTCTCCGCCATGACAGCCATAATTTCATTGTAGCGGTATACCCGGGGCAAAAGCAGGTATTCCCCCGTGATTCGCTTCGCCGTTTCCCGCAGGATGGCCATGTCCATCAGGTGCATGGGGATGAGCAAAGGCACAAGGCCATAGGCTTGCGCCGCGTAGTTTACCATGTCGGCTATTTTGTCCACAAAGCCGGGCTCGTTATACTGCCACGGGCGCAAAGACAGCGCGTAATATTGCCTATCTTTGTCCAGGACGATTTCTTCGGGAACGCTACCGCTCCCCACCGCCAGGGAAAACACCGGGTCCACACTTAAATAAATATTGGGGTTGCGCACCCCCATATTCTGGACGAAGCGTAGGGATTCCGGGTCGCGCAGGGACACATAGTCGCAGATTTCCAGGGCTTGGCGCGCTTTCGCGATATTGCGCGCCTTACTGATGGGACCGATACCATTTCCGTAAAGCATCACCCGCAGACCCATATGCTTGGCCATATGCACCAAAAATGTGTAGTACACCAAAGAACGGGTGCTGGTAACGTCCTGCATGTGACTGCCCCCGCCATATACCATGAGGCGTGCCCGCTTCATATAGCGGCGCACGCTGAACAAATTAAAGCGGTTAATGGAAAACACGCCGTATTCCCGGGTGGTTTCCGCCGGGTTGCGGCTCAAGGCCAGAATGGAAATGTCCGCCCTTTCGCGCCGCAGGGATTTGATAATGGCGTCCAGCAAGGCGTCGTCGCCGGAGTTGGCATGGCCGAAATAGCCGGAAAGCATCACATCGAAGACCCGGTGGGCCCGCTTCTCCTTACGCAAAACGGCATGATAAATTTCAATGGACTTCTCCTGCATTTTTTCCTTTGAGTATCTTTCCTCTGCGTGGGCAAGCAATTTTTCCCCATGCACCGCGCCGATGCCCGGATTATCCATATAATACATAATGGCCTCGGCCAGCTTGCGGTAGTCGCCCTCGGGCACCAGCGTCCCGGTTTCGCCGTGGATAATCAGCTCCGAAATCCCCCCCACATCCGTGGAAACGGCGGGCTTTTTCATCAGTGCGCCTTCGTGGAGCATGTAGGGGAAGCTCTCGGAGCGCGACGCGCACACATTAATGTCTATGGCGTTGATAAAGCTGAAAATATCTTCCACGAAGCCCGTGAAGATTATTTTATCCGCGATGCCCAGCTGCCTGGCCAGCTTGCGCAGATTCCCCTCCTCGAAGCCCTCGCCGGCCATGAGGAACAGCGCGTCTTCGCGCTTGGCGCAGATTTCCCCGGCGGCCCGGAGGAAGATATCGTGGCCCTTCACGTAATCGAACCGCCCGAAGATGCCGATGAGGGTCTTCCCCCGGCTGTCGATGTCAAACCGGGCCAGAAATTCCGCCTTGGGGCAAAAGGAGCGTGCCCGCTGGGGCTCCACGGCGTTGTGTACGGAGAAAACCCGGCCTTCGTCAAAGCCGCGTTCAATCAGCATCCGGCGAAAATTCTCCGACACGCCGATGAAATAGTCCATGGTGCGCAAGGCGATGGCGTTCAGGTTCGTATAAAAAAATTTCTTGTACCATTTGTCCGTAAAATCCAGCCGGTAATCGCTATGGACCGTGGTAATCAAGGGCACCTTTACGAAGGGCTTGAGCATCATGGAAATAAAATTGGCCCGGGCCCCGTGGGCGTGGACGATGTCAAAGCCATTGCGCCGTATATAGCGCGACAGCCGGCGGATAATACTCAAATCGTTGCGGAATTTCTGCTTGAACAAGATGGACTCCACAGGCAAGTCCTGCACTTCCTGATAAAAAACCCCCTCGGTGAAACAGGCAATGGTAATGTCGATTTTCTCGTCCAGTGCCAACAGCAACGCAAAAACGGCGGTCTTGGCTCCGCCCTTGTCGCCGCCGGAAATCATGTGTAATACCTTCATACTTGTGCCTCTATTTTTTCGGGTTCGTTATCATAATACCCCAGCTGATTATCCTTGTCGTAGTTACTTCTTATTCCGCCCATCGCTCTGATTCCAACCTTGTTTGAATGGGGATAAAATGCAATCTCGGGGGTTTTGTTTGTGTCAACATCCAAATACACAAGATTTTCTGTTTCGGATGTGTTTATGATTTTATGGGCACCTTTTTCTCCAGCGGGACAAACAATAATATCCCCTGCTGAAATGGTGCGGCTTCCATTGCATGTTTCCACGGTGCCCTTTCCTGAAATCACGTAAAAGACTTCTTCATTCGTTATGTGATAATGGAAGGGATAGCTTGACTTCCCGGGCGGCAAGGAATAAAAAGCAACTACCGTTTGGTAGCCGTCATTGGGGCTTGACACTTCATATTTTTCCGCGCTGTCTGTAACTTCATACTTGTAGTATTCATAGGATTTATGCTCGTTTTGATGCTCTGGTGTAATTTTGTTCATATTCGTGATAATGAGTTCCTTCATTATTTTCATATATCATCGTCCTCATCCGATAATAAATCGCGCGTAATTTCTCCATTTGTGGTTGCCGTCAGCAACCCTGCGATAATCCAGAATACCAGCATTACCCGTGGGTAGAACCACATATATTCCCCCATGCCGAAGACGATGAACACCGATAGGGAGGCAATTCCGGCGGCCAGGAAGATTTTGTGTTCTGTGTCCGGCACCTTTTTGCGGGCCAGGATGCCGCCTTTGAAGAGGCCGAAGAGGTAGGCGGCGAAGGCCAGGAGCGCGCCGATGCCGCTGTGGGCGAAGATGTCCAGGAAGGTGTTGTGGGCGTGTACGGCACGCCAGGCGATTTCGTTGGCGTAGCGGTCATAGATGCGCAAGAAGGCGTCGGGCCCCATCCCGATGCCCTGGACCCAGTAATCCCGTAGCATGTCCAGCACCCCCAGCCAGATGTTAAAACGGAAGACGCTGGAGGTGTCGGTGCCCAAGGTGAGCATCCGGTCGATGATGCCCGCCGGGAGGAAGGGGATGGCGGCGATGAATGCCACCAGCCCTATGGGCACCAGGCGCGGCGCACTGAGAAGGACGAATACGCCTACCCCCGCCACCAAGGCGATATATCCGGCGCGGGAATAGGTAAGGGCCAAAGCCGCCACGCTTAGGGCCATAACCCCCATAAGGAGCAGACGTTTTTTATCGCATTTTACGGTGATAATCAGGGCCATGAGCAAGGGCAGCAGCATGGTCCAGGCTTTGGCGTCGTTGTTCGGGTTGCCGAAGGTGGAATGCAAACGGGCCAGGCCGGGGCTGGCCAGCAAATCGGTAAACTCCGGCCGTATGGGGATGCCCACGGCCAGCTGGTAAAATCCGAAGACGGCGGTAAAAGCCAGGGCCACCGCCAGGAGCTTGATAAATAAACGAAGCTCCTTCATGTCGCGCACCGTCAAGGAGACCAGCACGGAATGCACCACGCAGGAAAAGAAGATGACGAAGACCCTTGCCGAGTCCATGCCGCCGTACCCGGTGAAGATACTCACCACGCAGAAAAGGACGAACAATACCAGTGCCGGGGAGATGTGGGAAAAGGACGGCCGTTCCCGGGTGGAGAGGCTCCATTTTATGGCGAACACGGTGGAGAAGAAGCCCGCGGAAAGCAGGAGATAGGCATTGCTCCACAGCGGCCCCGGCACCATCAGGGCACCGCACAGGAAGAGCATGTATACTAATTTATAGGGCGCGATTTTCACCGCACCGTGGCAATCGGCAAAGAACCAGGCCACCAGCCGGTAGGGTACACAACCCGTAAGGGCTTTTCCTATGATGGCGGGGGGGGTTATTTGCCCAAGGCGCAGGTAGATTTTTTTGTTCAGGCTGGACTGGTTGGCTTTGGCCACGGCCCGGACGCAACGCCTCAGTCCCATCAGCAAGCCAGCCCCCGCAAACGCGATGCACCGCATTAAAAGGGAGCCCTCCCAATAGGCCCGCACATCGGTGTAAAAAATGCCCGTCACCACGCGGCTTCCCCCCAGGGCTTTTTTTATCCCGTCCACGGCACGGTAAATCAGGCTCTGCTCGTAGTAGAAATTCAAGGCCGCAAGAAGGGCAATGATTTTGTTGATAATGAAACTATGGGTTTGCATAAGCTACCCGACTTCCCGCAAGCCCGAAACCCGGGTGATGATGGCGTTCCCGCCCACCCGCAGGGTATAGTTCATCCCCACGCCGAAGCGATGGCCCGCCACCATGACCGTATGCTGGCTGGGGGTTCCCGTCAGGCGCACGCTGACCTCTACGGAGGAAAAGCCCTCCTTGGTGGCGCGGACTGTGTTCCCGTGCTGGTCGGCGTTCCACACGATGGCCTCACCGATGCTAAAATCCGTCACCACACCCACGAAGTTGCCCCGTATATGGTCGAATACATAGTCCCCCACCCGTATGCTGTCCACGGCCCAGTCCTCGATTTCCTCGGTGAAAAAAGGTGGCGATAAACTCCCGTGTCTCGCCGCCGATTATCCCCCGCCCGCTGTAAAACTGGTAGGCCCCGAAGGCGATAAGCCCCACCAGCCCCACCACCAGCACCAAGTCGATGATATTTATTTTGCCGAAGATTTTGGCTTCCTTGTCTATCATGCTATGCCCCTTCCGGCTGAATGTCGGATATATGGATAATGGCCCAGGTGGTGCCCGCCCAGAGGAAGACCCGGTCCCCCACCACGTACATTTCCCCGCCCAGCACCGCCGCGCCGTGGGACATGCGCCCCATGACCCGGGTCTGTAACCGCACCGAGGAACGCCCCTCCATGGGGGATGCCACCTCGTTGCCCTGTCTGTCGGGCATGAAGCGTATGCTTTCGCCTATCTCGATGGCGACGACGTACCCCATGTGTATCCGGGCCTCGTAGTCCAAGGTGGGCACCCCCAAGGTGAATGTCTCGGCGGTGAAGTCCTCCAAAGTGGGGTGGAAAAAGGTGATGAGTATAGGCTGTTCCGCCCCCAGACCCGGGGCCTGCCGGGCCCCCACGGTGAAATGCACCACGAAAAAAACCGCGATAAGCACCACCGCGGCAAATACATCCACCAGGCTGACCTTCCCGAACAGACGCCCCTTTTTATCTATCATGGGTTCCCCTTCCGTTTTTTCCCATCACCGAAACCCGTAGGGCATAGGCCAGCGCGAAATACACCGCCGCCCCCGCCAAAACGGAAACCGCCACCATAAGCATCCGGTTTTCCACATCCATAGCGCGGGTAAGCCCCCACACAACAGCGGCCATCACAGCGGCGGCGGCGGCGATTTTGCCCACCTCCCCCAGGAAGCGGCGGGTGATGAAGCGGGTCTTATACTGCAAGCACACCAGCAGACCGCCCACCCCGCAAACCGCCGCCACGCCATAGGCCATGGGCATGGCGTAGACCCCCACATGGGGAATCAAAAGTACTGTCACGGTGATATTCACCGCCATCATTGCCAGTCCGAATACCGCGGGGGTCTTCGCGTCCTGCATGGCGTAAAAGCCCCGGTCGGCGATTTCCTTCAGGCTTGTCCCCACCACGCCCACGGCGTACAGGCCGATTAGATTACCCGCCAGGCGCACATCCACCAGCCCCCGCCGGTTAAGCAAAAGCTCCACAATGTCAAAGCGTAGCAAAAACAGGCCACAGGCGGCGGGAAGCACCAAAAATATAGTATAAAGCAGGGCATTTTTCAAGTTTTCGTTATATTCGCCTACCTTTTTTACCGCCCACAGCGCGGAAAGCTTAGGGAAATACACCGCCGCCACCGCCAGCACGATGATAAAAATAAACACCAGCACCAGCTGCTGGGCATAGTCCACTATGGCCGCAAGCCCCATGCGCAGGGCCATGGCGTGGGCAAAAATAAAATGCGCCTGATAGGAAACCACAGAGATGAGCACCGGGACGCAAAGCTTCCCGGCGGCGCGGATACTTTTATTTTTAAAGTCCAGAGAGAAGGCGTAGCGGTAGCCCAGCCTTCTGACTGCGGGCAACAGGATAAGGGGCTGTGAAATGACCCCCAGCAAGGTGGCGAAGAGCAGACCCGTCACGCCGAAGCGGTCGCCAAAAAAAATCATATAGCCAATTAAAATAATCCCGCCGGGTACGCTTACCAAGGCGGGCAGACGGAACCGCCCGTGGGATTGCAACAGCCCGGTGAAAATCGCGCCGAAGCCAAAGAAAATCATGGTGGGCATGAGAAAGCGCAAGGCGAATGTCAAATACGCGCCTTCCCCGAAATCCGCCCCTCCCACCACACGGGAAATCAGCGGTGCCGCCGCCAACCCCGCCGCCACCACGAAAAATAAAAACAGCAACGAGATAGTAATAACATTGTCGATAAATGCCTTGGCCTCGTCGCGCTTTTCCTCTGCCAGCAGGGTATTGTACACGGGTATCATCACCGTGGTCAGTGCAGTACCCGCAATATTAAACAGCACCTGGGGCACCTGAAGGGCGTGGGCAAAGGCATTGAGCAAGGGATGGGCCGAGCCGAAGTGCCCCACATATAGGGTGCGCCCCACAAAGGTCAAAACCCGCCCGCCAAGGGACAGGATGGCTACGTCAGACGCCTTGCGGTTTTCCTTCACAATACCTCCATGGGGTGGGGGTGGGCGACTCGGGCGGATGCGGTGGGCATGGGGGGGGGGGCGCGGG
>WQSR01000027.1 GCA_009787785.1 Defluviitaleaceae bacterium | reverse complement strand
CGGCAAGTACTTGCGTTAGTCTCGCTCCGCGAGCCGAACGCCAAGTACTAAGCCGCCCATTCGCCGTTAATTTCGCCTTCCCGCGAGACGCGCTTGCCGCTCACACATACACTGCGTTAGTTATTCGCAACCCTTACCTCCGCCCCCTCCCACGACACAAAAGACACCCAATCAACGTGACAGAGTAATTTCATTACCCGTGAACGCCCGCAAGCTACGGGTGGGGTAGTGCAAGTAAAATTACTCACCACATACCTGCGAGTAGGGAGTGTGGTGGGGTGAAGGGGGGTGAATGGGCAAGCGCGTCTCGCGGCAACGCGAAATTAACGGCGAATGGGCGGCTTATGTACTCGGCGTTGAGGCTTCTGAAAGAAGACCAACGCGAGTACTTGCCGCACAGAGCCGTTCATGAGCGGTGACGTGCCAGCGCGGGCCATTCACCCCCCTTCACCCCTCTACGCGGCTTATCACCCCATGGTGAGTGGTGAATTAAATTAACATTACACGATAGCAATACACGATAGCAATACATGGTAGCTATTTGCTGAAAGAAGTACTATAATCACTTTTGGCATAAAGACGATGGCAAGGGTGTTTTCATGAGCAAGCGAAATATATTTGTTATTCCGGCGTTGACGCTTGTGCTGGTTATCCTCATGGAGGAAATCTCTTTGAGTGGCGCGCTTATAGGGCTTGTGACGAGCACTGTTGTTGTTTTTTTTGTGGCCAGGCTCCTGCCCTTGCAGGAGATTTCCAGCGTACGTTATATAAAGCTCGCCACCTTTCCCCTGTATTTAATCGGGCAGATATACGTGGCGGGCTTTCAAATTATGCGGATGATATTGCAAGGCGCGAAGGTGGATATCGTTACGGTCAAAACAGAAATAAAATCGGAGGCATTGCGGGTGATACTGGTGGATTCCATTACCCTCACGCCGGGTTCGGTTTTATTGGATTTGGACGAGGACAGGGTGACGCTCCTTTGGATACGGGACAAAAACGCGCCCGCCGACGCGGCGGCGGCGGATAGGCAACTGAAGCAAAAACTGGAACGGCGGCTGCTTAAAGCCCAGCGGGATAGCTGAGATGATAGTCTTTTGGATATTGGCCGTTTTGCTGAGTGCTTATATTACGCGGGCATTCATGGGCCCCACCATATGGGACAGGCTGTTGGGCCTGAACCTTATCGCCAGCAAGGTCATTGTGCTGATTATCGTGGTGGCGTCTATCTATGATATGTCATTTTTGCTGGACTTTGCGATAATTTATGCCCTTTCCGGCTTTATCGGCATTATTTTTTTGGCCTTGTTTTTCTCGAAGAGCCGGCTGGATAAGAAGAGGGAGAAAAAAGATGGGCATTGAAAACATCTGGCAACTAATCGGCAATATTATCATCGGCTTCGGCGTGTTTTGCATGATTTTCGGGGCCGTGTCCCTTTTTGTGCTGAAGGATTTCTACCCGCGCATTTTGGTCGCCTCGAAAATAGACACCGTGGGGCTGTTGTCCTTTGTCATCGGTTTTGCCTTCCGGCATGGGCTGAGTTTTTTTACGGGGAAGCTGTTTATTATTTTGATTATCATGCTGGTGCTGAATCCCTTTGTCGCCCATATTCTGGCGCGCTCGGCCTACCGTAGCGGCCATGAGCTTGCCGCCGAGGCCGAGGAGGGGGAAAAGTCATGACCCAGGGCTTGCTGGTATTGTGGATAGTCAGCTCGCTGGCCATCGTCTTTGAAACCCGGACGTACCGCCTGATTATTTACTTTAGCATCTTCTCGCTGATAACCTCCGTAGCCTATTTTCTGCTGGGATCACCCGACGTGGCCATGGCGGAGGCGGCCATCGCCGCCTTTGCCTCGATTTTCTTTATCATCTGCATAGAGAAATACTACAGCCGCAAGGAAAACGTGGAGAAGGACAGCGCGAAGGGGGAGTCCCTTGCCCGCAAGGCGGTGAAGGCCGTACCGGCTCTGGTGCTGTGCGTCGGATTGTTTTTCCTGGTGATTTATTTTATTCCGGGGATAGAGCCCTCCCATTACCTGAAGCATTTGTACCTACAGCGGTTTATGACCGATGTGGGCGGCGAAAACGCCGTAACGGCGATTTACCTGGGCTACCGGGTGTACGATACCCTCTTTGAGGCGTTGATTTTGGTCATTGCCGTGGTGGCCGTCACCCACATGTCCTACTCGGAAAAAACCCAGGTTGCCGACGGAAGCCACAGCGAAATCGAAACCTCCCGGGTGGCCGCCCTTTCTTTGCGCATCATATGCCCCATCATCGTGGCCTTTGGCGCGTATTTGATTATCAACGGGCATATTTCGGCGGGGGGAGGCTTCCAGGGGGGACTGGCCCTGGCTACCTTTTTTATATGCAGGTACATGGTGTACGATATCTATGACATTTCCGTCAAGAATGTGCTCCAGTGGGAGGAATTTATTTTCGCCATCATTATCGTGGTTACGGCCATCGCCGTATTCCTTGGGGCGGCTACCTATATGCCCGCCGCCATCGTACCCATTTACCAAAGCGTGTATCTCATTATTATGAACTTGCTCATCGGGCTGAAGGTGGCCTGCGCCTTCTTCGTGCTTTTCTACCGATACATCACCATCGAACGGGAGTAGGGGACATGGGGATTTTTAACACGGAAAATCTGGAAATATTTTCGCTTGCCTTATTTTTCATTTCCTTCTTCGGGATTATCACCAGCAAGAACATGATAAAATCCATTATTTTTGTCATGCTCATCCAAACAGCGGTAATCATGTTCTGGCTGAAGCTGGGCCGGGAGGATACCGCCACGCCCATCCCCCCCATTATCTATGACCCGGCACTGCTGGACTACATGGAGCGCATCGCCGACCCCTTGCCCCAAGCCTTGACCCTGACCGCCATTATTATCGGCTTCTCGGTTGTCGCGGTGATAATCACCATGTTCAACGCCCTGTACCGGCTACACGGCACGGCAGACTGGAAAAAGCTCGAAGAAGTGGAAGGCGATTGATGCTATGCTGACATTTTTGGTTATTGTCCCGGTTTTGCTTGCGGTTTTGTTATTTATATTTTCCACGAATATAACGGCTAAGATTATTTCGATAGTGTTTCAGTCTGCGTTGTTTGTGGCGTCTATTTATTTGGTGATGATTACCCGGGACGCGGAAGTGATTACCATTGTGGGCAGTTATGACGATATATTGGGGATAATTTTACGGGCGAATAGTTTGTCCGCTATTTTTGTTATGCTGACGACGTTTATTTTCCTGGCGGTTTCGGTGTATTCCTATTCGTATAAGGACAGGAGGGACGCCCGTACCTTTTGGTTTTTGATGTTTGTATTGGAGGCTTCCTTCATCGGGCTTTTCCTCTCCGGGGATTTGTTCAATGTCTTTGTCCTCATCGAGGTCAGTACCCTTGTCACCGTTATTCTGGCCATGTATGACCGCAAGAAACGAAACATCTTCCATGGCAAGGTGTTTTTGCTGGCCAACGTGGTTTCTATACAGTTTTATCTGCTGGGCCTTGGGTATGTGTACCGGATAACGGGTGCCATGGATATGGAAAGGGTTACTTACGCGCTGGCCGGGATGGACGCGGGGAATTTACTGCTACCCTACGCACTGCTTATGACGGCGATTGCCTTCAAAAATACCTTGATACCCTTTTTCAGCTGGACGCCCAAGACCAATATCTATAGAAAGTCCCCCACCGTGGTGGCCGCTGTCTTGTCCGGCTTGCAGGCGAAGACATCCTTGTATCTATTTATCCGCTTCCAGGAAATATTTGAGCCCATCGCCGCCCATGATTTATTTTTGGCCATCGGTATCTTCACCGGCATCTTCGGCGCGGTGATGGCCATATGCCAGTCCCATATCAAGATGATTCTGGCCTACCACACCATTTCGCAAATCGGTTTAATCACCGTGGGCATCAGCCTGGGCAACGAATACGCCTACATCGGCGGGCTGTACCATATTTTCAGCCATGCCATGTTCAAGACGACCCTCTTCCTGAGCTCGGGTATTATCATCCATTCCTACGGTACGTCCAATGTCAACGAAATACGGGGTGTGTTCAAACGTATGCCCATTGTGGGCGCGGCCACCGCGGCGGCGGTGCTGGGCATTGTGGGCGCGCCGTTTTTCATCGGGAGCGTGTCGAAGTATTTTATTTCCTCGGATGTGGGCCCGTTGATTTTGGCTGTCACCATCGCGTTGAGCCTGGGGACGATTATTTCGTTTATGAAATTCTCCTCCATGTTCTTTGGCCAAAGCGAGCTGCGCGGCGATTCCCCCAAGGCGGAGGTGTGCAAGTCCATCCCCGTGATTGTCATGGGCGTGGTTTGTCTGGCGGGCGGAATTATGGGTACGCAGTTCATCTATTTCTTCTTCCGTTATTCCGTGGGTATACAAATATGGAGCTACGCGCAAAAATCAATTATTTTCATCGTTTGCGCGCTGGTGGGGTATCTTATATATAAATATGTGGTGAAGGGGAATGCCCTGCTAAGCCGCTTGGGCGCGGTCAGCTTTGGCTTCAAATCTGTTTGCGCCTCCATGGGGATTTTCCTCGCGGCTTTGCTGTTGTGGTGATTTTTGTAGATTTGGTGTAGGATAGACGAAATTGAGGTGAAGCAGTATGTCTGCAATGAACAGTGTGTTAATAATCGACGACGAAATTATGAATGTACGTTTGCTCATGGATATGCTAAAAAAGGAGTACATCGTACACGCGGAGCGTGAGGGCGTAAATTGTGTTGAAACGGCTATAAAGGTTAAACCCGATTTAATCCTGTTGGATGTAATAATGCCCGGAACCAGCGGATTTGATGAAATAAAAAAGCTCAAGGAAAACGAATACACGAAGGATATCCCCGTTATCTTTGTGACAGGGCTGGACAACCCCGACGATGAAGTACGCGGGTTTTTGCATGGCGCGGTTGACTATATTAACAAGCCCTTTAACGCCCATGTAGTAAAAATGCGCGTCCAGCACCAGATGCGCATTATTAACCTGTTGCGGGAGGTGCAAAGCAAAAGCGTAACCGACGCGCTTACCAATATAGGAAACCGCCGCTACTTTAATAATTTGCTGGAGCAAGAGTGGGAACGGGCAAAGCGGCAACAGCATCCCATTAGCTTCATTATTTTGGATATAGACGATTTTAAAAAATTTAACGATACCTTCGGCCATATGAACGGCGATACCGCCTTGCAACGGGTGGCTGACGCCGTGCGCGCTGTGGTGGTGCGGGCAACCGATAAAATTGCCCGTTGGGGTGGCGAGGAGTTTGCGGTGATTCTGCCTGACACAGCACTCCCAGGCGCGAAAACAGTGGCCCAGAGTATACTCACCGCTATCAGGGATACCGATATCGTCTTGGATAACAAGCAGGTGACACGCGTAACCGTAAGCATTGGCGTGCACAGCGTTGTGCCTGAGCGCGCCGGGGAATACACGGAAATATCCCTTGTTTCTGACGCGGACAAAGCCATGTACCACGCAAAAAGGAGTGGCAAAAATCAGGCGTGTACCCTGGCGGATATGGCGGGGTAGCGATGGAGGTACAATATGAACGAATTATTTGAATACAAGGACCCCGCAACGGGCTATACCATAAAGCAGTTTACCAACAACAAAGAGCGGGCAAGCAAGCTGTATTTTTCCACCGAAAGCTTTACCGGGGACGATAGGTATTTTTTTTATCAGCGCGAGGAAAACGGCAAGGCCCGCATGTACCGGGTGGAATACGCCACAGGTCAACAAGAGTTGGCCCTGGATGAAAATTACCATCATTTTGGCATGGATTATCACCGGCCTTGCGCCTATGCGCGTAAGGGGGACTCGGTGTATCGCATGGATACGGACAGCGGGTTGCTTGCGGAAGTGGGGGCTTTGCCGCCGGGTAATTGCACCAGCCATTTAACCGTTTCAAAATCCGGGTTGGTTTGGTGCTCCTATCAGCAAGCCAATAAAATCTTTGCCCTGGTGGTGCTGGACCCGGCGACCGGGATTTCGGAAGTGGTGTGGCAGGACGACCACCGGCTGGGGCATTGCCAAGCCTGCCCGGGCGATGACGCTACGGTTATGTATGTCCACGAAACCACCGGCGACGCGTTACAGCGCATATGGATGTTCGATTACCCCACGCGCCGGGTACGGCCCTACTATGTGGAAAAGGAAGGCGATTGGATAACCCACGAGGTATGGAGTGCCGATGGGGCGTATTTGTATTTCATGCGCTACCCGCACCACATCATGCGGGGTACCCGGGACGGGCATAACTTTAAGGTGATGGCAGAATCCACGCAGTTTCTCCACATCGCGCCTTCGCGCTGTGGTAAATGGATTGCCGCCGACCGCATGACCGGCGTGTACAAGGGCTGGAAGAACCAAGTCACTTTAATCAACGCCGAAACCGGGGCGGAAAAGGTATTGGTGAATACAGCCGAGCCCAACACCGGCGACGAGCATCCCCACCCGTCCTTCAACCGGGCGGGCACCGTTGTATTGTTCAATTCCCCCATTGAAAAGGGGTTTTGCAATGTATGCGCCGTGGAACTGGAACAAGTTATTTCATAAAGAACGGAAAATCTTCCTCGGGGATTTCTTCTATTTTTGGGGTGCGGCGTTGGAAGCCCCCGGTGTACAATAATCCGCAGATAAAGGCCGTCAGGGGCATGGTGAGGAATATGCCAAAGCTACCCACGATGGCCTTTAGCAATTCCACGATGATGAGCTCCCGGTTCATGAGCCGGAAGAGGGAAACGTCCCAGCCCAGCAGAATCAGGATAATGGTGAGGGAACTGCCGATATAGGCCAGCACTAAAGTATTAATATTGGAGCCCAGGATATCCTTGCCGATTTGAATGCCTGACTTGAAAATTTCATGAAATTCCAAGTCCGGTTGCTTCTCCTTCAGCTCCCACAGGGCGGAGGACACGGAAACCGCCATGTCCATAATGGCCCCCACCGCGCCGATGATAATCCCCGCGAAGATGATGGCGTTGAGGTTGATGGGAACATCGGTCATGTAAAGCAAATTGACGGACTCGGTCTGGGTGATGCCTGTGAGCATCATGGTGGTGTTCATGACAAAGGTGAGCACTCCGGCGGCAACCACGCCCCCGATACAGCCGGTGATGGCGGCGGCGGTCTTTTGGCTGATGCCATTGATAATAAAAAGCGTGACCAGCACCGTGTACATACACACCAAAATGGACCAGAAATAAATATTGCGCCCCGCCAGAATGGAGGGGATAAACACCAGAAATACCGCCCCGGCGGTGAGCCCCAGAGCCAGCAGGGCATTGAAGCCCTTACTGCGCCCGAAAATAATAATCATCAGCATGAACACCCCACCCAGAATAATAATCTGGTGGATGCGTACATAGTCGATAAAATGCCACGCCCCATGGGCAGAGCGGCCCAGCATAATCCGGTCGCCTTCCCGCGCCGCCCGGGGGAACCGCTCCAGGAAATGCCCCCGCACGTTCTGTGTGAATTGGGCGGTTTCGCCCCGCATCTCCCCCCGGGTGATTTCCGCCGCGAAGACGATGGCGTGCCAGGTTTCAAAGTCGGTGACATGTTCTGTTTCACTGACGATGGCGGTGACGCGGGCGCGGTAAATCGTGGCCTCGCCGCCGTCTTGGGCGGGGGAATGACCCACCATACGATTACCAACGAAAAGAAAGGCCACCGCCAGAAGGACGATGACCAGATAGGAGATTACGTTAAAGCGGTTGAGGCTTTGCATGGATTACATCCCCGGCGGTTACGCCGTTTTCGTTGAAGCTGTCCACAGCCACGTAATAATCCGTACCCGCGTTCAGCATGGAAAGGGTCAGCGCGTTTCTCCCGAATACCTGCCAGCTGTTATACAATTTTTCCGGCGCGATGCCATAGCGTACATTGTATCCGTCGGCTTCGGGGAGGGACGGCCAGCGCAGTTCCATATCCAGTCCCTCCGGCGAAAGGCTGTATGTCACGGCAGTTACCTTGGCCGGTGGCGTGCCGGTGCCGGTGCCGAAGACCCGCACCCCGCTAAGGGCCGCAACGCCGTCCACCGCCTGGGCAAGCTGGGAAATGCGTATATAACGCGCTTCCACGGCCTGGCCGGGTATGACCAAATCGTGGGGGCAATCCTGGGGGACGCTGGTTAAATCTCTCAGGGTGAGCCAATTTTCCCCGTCGGCGGAGCTCTCCAGCAGATAAGCCAGCTCGCCGATTTGCTTGGGCTTGCCATAGAGGGATTTTACCACGGAGGTGTAAATCACCCTCCCGTGGCTATCCGCTTCGTCGTACATGTCCCATTCCGGCGTGGGGTTTACCTGATGGTCGGCAAAATTTACCTGCACGGCGTGTACCGTGCACACACTGCCCAAATCCAGCCGGTACCAGGGGGATGTATCCGTTTTGTCCGCCGCCCACCAGGTGCGGATATCCTCGTTGGTGCTTTGCTCCGGCCCGTGGCCCGCTTGGTGGGAGGAAGCCGTCGCCGCCTTGTTGTACGAAAGCAAATGCCACAGCGGCGCGGTGCGGTTTATGTCTGTCCGCTTACCTTGGGGCAAGGGGAAGGGATAGTCGGCGAAGTTTTGGTTGCAGTACAGCGTCCCGTTGGCGTCAAAATCGCAGGGGAATAGCCCCAGCCGCCGCTCGAATAGCTCGTTCACGCTGATGCGCATGGTGGCGATGTGCCAGTAGTTGCCGAAGGTGTCTTGGAAGGTGCTTCCGTGGCCCGCTCCCGTGGCGAAGCCCCCCGGCTTGGCCGAAAAGGGGTTATGTCTTTGATACGCAAAGGGCCCCAAGGGTTTGTCCGCGACATACACCCCATCGGAATAGACATTGAACTCCGTCCCCGGCGCGGCGTATTGCAAATAATATTTCCCCTGGTATTTATTCATGAACGCGCCCTCGATGTAGGGGTGGGTGTCGCCGCCGTTGTTCTCGCCGGCGCGTTCCCAGCCATGGCGGTGGTGCTGTGCCTGTAGCATCGCCACCTTTTCCCCCAGCGGCTCGAAGGTTTCCGGGTTCACCTCCACGCCCCACAGGGGGTGCTCGTTCCCACAGCCCCAGTAGAAATATGTCCGCCCGTCGTCGTCGGCAAAGAGGGCCGGGTCCCAGAAGGGGAAGGTGGTTTCCACATAGGCGAAAAGGCCGCTCACCGGGTCTTCGCTGGCGAAGAAGGCGCAGGGCTCCCCCCGTGACGCGCTGAAAACCATTTTCCCGTTTACCTCATGGACGTCCGGCGCGTAATCGAAGATGGGCAGTTCGAGGGTTTCCTTGAAATCCCAGGTATGCAAATCCGTGGAGTACCAGAAGCCGCCGCTCATGGAGGCGAATAAATAGTACCTATCCTTAAAGCGAATCAAGGTGGGGTCTGCGGCCTCGCGGAACACGTCCACCCCGTCGGCATTATTTTTCTTCACCTGATAACGGTAGGGCAAGGGCAGGGGATTGCACAGGTATTTATGCATGGGCTGTGCCCACAGAAATGGCGTAAACGGTGTATTCCTCCAAGTCGTCCAGCCTGAGAGCCTCGTCGCACAGGGCTTGGTCATAGGCCGCCATACAGCAACTGCCCAGCCCCAACGCCGCCGCCGAAAGCATCACATTCTGCCCCAGGTGCCCCAGGTCAATGAGCATGACCCGGTGCGCCATGTCCACGTACCGCCATTCGGCGCGGTAGGGCACGCAGGTGAAAAATAAAATCGCCGGGGCACCCACCGCCCATTTTTGCCCTGCCAGCATGGGGGCAATTTTATCTTCGAAATCAAATTCGCATATGCGCCCGATGGTGGCTTTCTTTTCGCCGATGTCCGACTGGGGCGTGTAATGGTACATGCCGGGGGCGAGCCCCTCTACGGCACGGACGGCGATATAGGTTTCAAAGGGATGCCGCGCGCCGCCGCTGGGCACGGGCCGCAAGCTGGAATGCCCCCGGGTAAACTGGATGCCCTGGGCACTCCACAGCAAAAAGGACAATTCCCCCTGGGTCAAGGGTTTGTCCGCATAACTGCGCACACTGCGCCGCACATCCAGCAACGCTTCGTAGCCGGGGCAGGGGAGGGGGCCTTCAAAGGGGGTAAGGGGTATGGACTCCGGGGAAATGACCCTATGGAAGGGCGGCGGGGGAACTTCCTTGGATTGGTCGCTGGCGGACATGCCTTCCTTGAAAGAGGGGCAATGCATAAAACGGCGGTTTTCACTGATGACTGACATGAAGTGGCTCCTTTCAGAAATGAAATCCTTTGTAGTATAGCACAGCTCCACGTATATTCCACTGGTTTCATGGCGAAAATCAGATTAATCAAATCTGGTTGCGTGTTTTTGTGTGTTGCCGTGGGAGGGCGGGTGAATGGGTGCGAACATATTTGCGCAGTGACTGTGTGAGCGGCCGCGCTAGCACTCGCCCCGTGATGATTGGCTCTGTCGGAGAAGTGGTTGCGTTGGTCTTCTCCGAAGCCTCAACGCAAACCACTAACTCCGCAATTCGCCACTAATCACGGGCCTTCGTGAGACGCGCTTGCCGCTCACACAGTCACTGCGCAAATATGTTCGCACCCATTCACCCGCCACTAGCCACAAAATACGCAATCAACATGACAAAGTAATTTTACTCCACGCAGACGCCCGCAAAATGTGTGGCGCAATGAAAATATTAGTACAAGTAAAATTACTTGCCATATGCTTGCGAGTAAGGAGCGTGGTGGGGTGAAGGGGGATGGATGGGCAAGCGCGTCTCACGAAGTTGCGTAATTAGTGACGAACGGGCGCGTTACGTGCTTGGTGTTGAGGCTTGCGTAGCAAGACCAACACAAGCACTTCGCGCACGGAGTCAATCATTAGCAACAAGTGCCAGCGCGGGCCATTCACCCCCCTTCATCCCACCACGCGGGTTACTCCCTCGCACCATATGCAAATTAAATTAACATGCACTAAAAAATTTCCTTATCACATTCAGTCTTATCACATTCAGGAGGATTATATGACCCAATCAGAGCGGGTAATTCTCATCCAGGGCGATGCAAGCCAGTGGTACGAGCAGGCTATTTTTATCGTGAAGCCCAGTAGCCCCCATGTGCCCGTGGACATGGTGGCGGAAGCGGAAAAGATTATTCACAACTATATGGTTAAAAATAAAAGGCCGCTCCCGGCGGGCTTCCCCGGCAAAGGAAAGGCGAAGGGCTACGTTCCCACCTACACCCCCGTGGCGAAAAAACGCGGCCCCTCCCGCGCAGTGGATTTCTTTTTAAATGCAATGATGATTCTGGCCTGTCTTGCCTTGGCGGGTGTGTTCCTGTATGGCATGGTTACGTGATACAATACAGCGGGTGATGGGCATGGCGCAACGTTTGTTATTAATCGAAGATGACCCGGTTATTGCATCGGGTTTGGTGTACGCCCTTGAAAAGGAGGGCTTTTTTGTTGCCCACGGGCGGGACGTGGCCTCGGCGCGGCGCGTGCCCAGGCTGGGGGACTATGATTTGGCCATTATCGACATCGGCTTGCCCGACGGGACGGGCTTTGATTTGGTGGGGGATTTGAAGGCGGCGGGGTGCGCGCTGTTGTTTCTTACGGCGGTGGATGAGGAGGGCTGTGTGGTGCGTGCCTTTGAGGGGGGCGCGGAGGACTATGTGGTGAAGCCTTTCCGGCTGGGGGAGTTGCTGGCGCGGGTGAAAGCGGTTTTGCGGCGGCGAAGCGGGCAAAGCGAGATGCTGGCCTTGGGGGATGTGACGATAAACGTAGGCGAGGGCAGGGCGTACATAAAAACGGAAGCACTGGAGCTCACCGCCCTGGAATACCGTCTGCTTACGGTCTTTGCCAGCCACAGGGGGCAGGTGCTGGAGCGCGGGCAGATATTGAGCCGGATTTGGGATTCTTCGGGGGTTTTCGTGGAGGACAATACCTTGACGGTGTATGTGAAGCGTCTGCGCGAAAAGCTGGGCGACGCGGCACATATCGAAACCGTGCGGGGCGTGGGGTACCGGGCCAATGTGGGTTAAGCGGCGCGAAATTGAAAAGCTGTCGGCGGATATCCGGCGCATCATCGACGGGCAATCCCCTGATTTGCGCGACAACTTGGAGGGGCGGCTGTCCATTCTCAAAAATGACATCCATAGTCTGGCCGGGTGCCTGAACGAGCAGGCCGGGAATTTGCTTCGGGAAAAATCCGCTATGGCGGACACCCTGACGGACATTTCCCATCAGCTGAAAACGCCCCTCACCGCCATGATGGTGATGGCGGAATTGCTGGAAAACGCAACCCCGGAGAAGGCCGCAGAGTTCATTTTAAACCTAAAGCAATGCCTGGCGCGCACGGGCTGGCTGGTGAATGCCCTATTAAAAATGGCCAAGCTGGAATCGGGGAGCGTGGTATTTTCTCCGGGGGAGATTACCGCAGGGGAGCTGTTCGAGGTGGCCCTACAGCCCTTGCAGATATTGTTCGACATCAAAAGCCAGCGGGTGGTGTGGGCCGGCGGGGAAAATGGGGCGGCGCGGGGCGCGGGACTTTTGTGCGACAGGCATTGGACGGCGGAAGCCCTCACGAATATTTTGAAGAACGCCTCCGAGCATTCCCCGGAAGGGGGCGTCATCACGGTGGACGCGGGGGCGAATCCCCTGTGCCGGTGGATTTCCGTCACCGATGGGGGGCGGGGCATCCCCTATGGGGAGATGATGGGCCTGTTTCAACGCTTTAAGGGGGCGCAGGGCACGGGGGTGGGCTTGCCGCTGGCCTTGGCCATACTGCGCGGCCAACACGGAGACATCGAGGTGGACGGCGGCGGAGGCGGCAAGGGTGCCACCTTCACCCTCAAATTTTTTCTGCACTAGTCACCGTACAGTCACATTGGGCTTGTATACTCCCTCCATTACCGCGAAGGGCGGCTTTGGAGGGAGTATTTTTATGGAGATATTGCGGGTGGAAAGCCTGACGAAGACCTATGGGCGGGGCGATGCCTTGGTGACGGCGTTGGCGGGGGTGTCCTTTAGCGTGGAGAAGGGGAGTTTTGTGGCGGTTGTGGGCGCGTCGGGGAGTGGGAAGTCCACGCTGTTGCATCTCCTGGGCGGGGTGGACCGGCCCACCTCCGGCAACGTGCGCATTGACGGGCAGGATATATTTGCTATGAATGAATCCAAGCTGGCCATTTTTCGCCGCCGCAACATGGGGATTGTATATCAGTTTTATAATTTGATACCCACGCTGAGTGCCGAGGAAAATATTATGCTTCCCTATCTGCTGGATGGGCGCAGACCCGATGAAGCCATGCTGAAGGAATTGCTGGAGATAATCGGCCTTTCCAACCGGGCGGGGCATCTGCCGGGGGAGCTTTCCGGCGGCCAGCAACAGCGGGTTTCCATAGCGCGGGCGTTAATCAACAGCCCTGCCGTGATATTGGCGGACGAGCCCACGGGCAACCTGGACAGCAAAGCCGGAAAGGCGGTTATAGAGCTGTTGGCGATGGCAAACAAACGCTACAGCCAGACACTGCTATTAATTACCCACGATGAAAAAATTGCCCTGCAAGCCGACCGGATTATTACCATCAGCGATGGGCAAATCCTGCGGGACGAGGGGGTGCGCCAATGAAGCTGACGGCAAAACTGGCCTACAGCCAGCTCGTTATAAACAAAAGGCGCACCCTGTGGACGCTTCTTGGCATCGTGTTATCTACCGCCATGATAACCGCCGTATTCGGTTTCGCGGCCAGCGGCGCGGCGGCAATAACGGCATTGATGGGCGATATGTATGTGCGTGATGTATACTATACGACCATTTTCGGCGCGGGGGGTGTGCTGAGTTTAATCATTGTGGGCGTTTCCGTTATTGTGGTATCAAACGCCTTCCGGGTCAGCGCGGGGGAAAGGCTGACGCAGTTTGGCATGCTCAAAAGCGTGGGCGCGACAAAAAAGCAAATCGCCCAAACCGTTGTATATGAAGGGCTTTTATTGTCTGTTATCGGGGTTCCCATAGGCATTTTCGTTGGGCTTTTGGTTCAATTTGCCGGGGTGCATGTGGCAAACCATATGCTTGCGGATATGAACGCTTTCCAAGCGGAGGACAACACACTCACTTTTGGCTTTGTCCTTGCTTGGCAAGCGGTGCTGGTATCCATGGCAATGGCCTTTGTCACGGTGCTTCTCTCGGCATGGCTCCCTGCGCGCAAAGCGGCGAAAATAGCGGCGATTGACGCCATCCGTGGCGTACATGAAATCAAAATCAAGTCAAAGCCAATGCGCGCAAATTGGCTTGTGCGTAAGCTATTCGGCTTCGAAGGGGAGCTTGCGTCAAAATCATTGAAGCGCAGCCGCCGGAATTTTCGCGCTACGGTTTCGTCCCTTGCCTTCAGCATGGCGTTGTTTATCGCCGCCAGTAGCTTCGGCACACAGCTGTTTCAAATGGCTAATCTTGTGTTCGCGCTTATTGAAGCGGACGTTGTGGCAACCTTTCATTCATCTTGGCTTGGTAGAGTTGGCGAGGACGGCGAAATTGCCGAACAGCGTTACATGAGCATCAGCACAGAAGAAGCGGAGCGCATCACCGCCAGAATGCGTGCATTTGAAGGTGCGCGGGTTTTTGGCGTAGGGGGCAACCATTTTCGCTATACCGTGGACAGAGAAGAACTCCGGTTTACGCCTGACTTTGAACGTATGGGTGGAAACGAGTGGCTGATATTGCCCACAGATGATGCCTTCCCGGTAAATCTCCTCACTGTGGACCATGAAAACTATGCGGAGCTCGCAAGGCGGGCGGGCGTACCCCTTGGCTCAAATATTCTTATCAACCATGTCCGCACGCGGTATAACGGAAATTGGGCGGCCTTCGCGCCCCTTGTATTCTCCGGCCAAACCCTGCGAATGCAAAGCCACGACGGGTATGTTGTCTATTTGCCCCTGCACGGCGAACTGCGCGGCGCGGATGTGCCCAACGAAATCATACATGCCGCCATGTCCTATGTAATGGTTATTGTGCCGGAAATGAACGCGCACTTCTATTTCTGGGCAGTGCAAACAGACGACCCGCATATTTTTGCCGATTATGCACGCGGATTTTTCCGCGATATGATTCCGCCGTGTGATGACGTGGCATCCATGGCACATGTATTCGACCAAGCGGCAGAGGATAACGCCATTAGAAGCCTTTTCAACACCATTATGATTGCTATGTACGGCTTTATAGGGATGCTGACGCTGATAGCCCTGACCAACGTAATCAGCACAATTTCAACCAATGTGCGCTCTCGCTCCCGGGAGTTTGCCGTCTTGCAAAGTGTTGGCATGACACACACAGGGCTGAAAAATATGCTCAACCTCGAAAGCATATTATGCTCGGTCAAGTCGCTTATTTACGGGATTCCGTTGGGGGTGGGCGCGTCATATCTGATGTATATGTTTGTGATGGAGTCGGTACGGTTTTCCTTTGAAATGCCGTGGCTTGCCATCCTTCAGTGTGTGGTAGCCGTTTTCGCCATCACATGGCTTACGATGCGTTTCAGTGTTGCGCGGTTGCGCGGGGGAAGCCTGGTGGACGGGATTCGCGGGAATTAATCCGCAATCACGATGTTAAAGGTTAAACGCTCCATTTCCTCCTGGAAATCCTCGCCGCATTCAATCATGATTTCGTTGTCCTCCAGGGCAATCCAATTTACCGTCACCGTCTTGCCGGCGGTGGCGTTTTTGTCCATCATCACCAAAAAATTGTACAGGAGCTTGGTGGTGGAGCTGTTAAAGTATTCCATGGCGCATTCGAAGGTGAACTCCGTAAAATCCGACGCCAGGTAGCCGGTCAGCCATTCGTCAATTTCCTTAAAGAAACCGATTACGTCCTCCAGGTAGCTTTCGCCCTCGAAGCGCATATAGTTTTTTTCCTCGTCAATCAAAATATAGGGGGTGGTATTGGTTCTTTCCCGTTCCAATCGGTATGCCATAGTCTACTTCTCCTCCTGTCCGATTTCCACACACATGGTAAAAAATGTTTTGCCCTCGCCGGCCGGCTCGAAGGCGTAGCTTATGGGCTTGGAGGCGCGCCGCGCAATTTCAATCAGGCCCAGGCCGGCTCCCTTGCTTTCGGGGTTATCGTTTTCGCCGCGCACGCTTTCCCGGTGCAGTTGCCGCAATTCTTTTTTATCCAAAGTGTTCAGGTGGTCGATTTTCCCTTTGATAAAGTCCACGCTTTCGTTTTTGACGGCATTGCGCGTTTGGATGAAATAGGTTTTCCCCCGGTAGCCCAGCACAAATATACCGGCGGATACGTCCACCGGCTCCCTGTTGGTGCCAGGAAACCGCTCCTTTTGCGCGGAGTACATGAGCATATTCGTCACCTGCTCCACAAAAACGGAAAACACGGCACGGGCCGAGCTCCCCGGTATGTCGTCGCCCTTGAGATGCACCTTCACCATTTCGGCCAGTCCCTTGATGCCGTCCTCCCACATGGGCCCGCTGTACACAATGTCGATTTTAAATTTCTGCAACACCTTTACATACTCATTCATGTCCAGAATCATTTAACTTCCTCCTTCTAGGTGTAAAAAGGTATAGCGGTTGCGCCCGCTTTGCTTTGAGCGATACAGTGCTTCGTCACTGCGCTTTACATAGTCCGCGCCGGAATGGCTCTTGCAGGCCGCCCCGGTGGTTATGCCCACAGAAACGGTGATATGTTCGGCAACCTCGCTGGATATGTGGGGGATGTTCAAGGCCCGAATGGCCTTAATGATGCGGTTGGCCATCACCCGGGCACCGCTTTCGTCGGAGCCGGGGAGGATGACGACAAACTCCTCGCCTCCATAGCGCGCCACGAAATCATCAGGACGCAACAGATTGTCGGCGATGGCCTGGGCGGCTACGCTCAAACAGTTGTCCCCTTCATTGTGACCGTAGGTGTCGTTGTAGTTTTTGAAATAATCAATGTCGAGCATCATCACGCTCAGCATTCCGCTTGCGCGCGCCTGGGATTCGATAACGCGCTGTAGGCTGTCTTCCAGGAAGCGTCGGTTGTATATCCCCGTCAGCGCGTCGTAATGCACCTTGTCCAGCAGGTCGTGCTTGCTGGTATTCAACGCGCTCATGGCGCGGTCCGAAAACTTGGTGGCGCGGCGCAATTGCTTCAGGAGCTTGCCATAAGCGGTGGCCAGCTTGCTGAAGCGGTCATTATTAATTTCAGTGGCGTGGAGCATGGCGTCATCGTAAATTTTTTGCTCCATCTCGAATAAGTCTTTCAATTCGCCATACCCCCCCTCCTACATTAAGGCTTGAATGCGATTAGCTGTACGTCGTCGCGCTGGGAATACTCCCCCCGGTGCGCTTCGAATGCGTCCCATATTTTATCCGTTATGGTTGCTTGGCTATGGCTGTGGTTTTCCAGGATAATACGCTCAAAGGCCCGGTAGCCAAACTGTATTTTGCGCGGGCCGCCAACTTGGTCAAAGACGCCGTCCGAGGCGATGTAGAATTTATTGTCGGCATCGGCGGGGATGTATGTGGTCTTCACGTCATCCTTGCTGGCGATGTTGCCTTCGCCGACATAGATTTTCTGCCCCTTGTACCGGACAACCTCCCTTCCGTTGCTGACAAAGAGGCTCATTTGCCCCGCGCTGAAGGTTACGCTTTTATCCTTGGCTATAAAAAAAACGGCAATGTCACAGCCGTTTTTGACCTTCTCACCGGCCCGCCCCCGCACATTGAATACATCAACCAGCCGTTGCTCTACACGCCAGAGGGTATGGGCGGTGTCGTGGCAACTCGGGCGGCGAACCGCGTTTTCAAGGGCGGATACCACCAACATGGTCAGCAACGCGCCGGGCGTGCCGTGGCCCGTGCAATCGGCCACGCACAGCACCGTACCCTCATCGAAGGACTTCATCCAATAGATGTCGCCACCCACCACATCCCGGGGCTTCCAGATGACGGCGTGGTCCGCGAAAGCTTCCGCGAAGCTACGCGCCGTGGCCAGCAGCTTGGTCTGGATTTTGCTGGCGTAGTCCACCCCGTCCATGATGGTTTTGTTTTGTGTGGCCGTTTTGATTTGCAACTCTACGAAATCGGTGACATCAATTATACATGAGAGAAAAATGTCGTTGCTGTAATCGTCCTTCGTTTTTCGCACACGAAATTCGACCCATATAGGCGAGCCGTCTTTTTTTGTCCATCTTGCGCGGTTTTCGAAATGTATCGCGGAATCTGCCTCAAGCATCCGAATGCGCGCCCTATCTTCTGTGTAGGCCAATTGAACGGTGTCGTCCTTAAATTTTTCGTTAAACTCGTCACGTTCATAGCCAAGCATGTCGATGAGGGCGTCGTTGGCAAAATAAAGGGGGCGGTTGTCCTTATCATAGGTGCCCAAAATGCCGCTGGAAAAGCTCTCGTTCATCAAATCGAAGGTTTCCTTTTGCAGTTCCCCCTTCAGCTTGGCCAGCACCTCATCGGCAAAGGCCAGGGGGTATGCTTCAATGGTCTCCTCGGAGAGCGTAAGGGGCAAAGCGGACAGCATAACGTAGAGCCACCGGCCGTTTTCCTTTTTCGCGCTTATCATCTGCATGACGCCGAACTTCGATTCCTTCCCGTCCTGCTCCGATATTACGTATATTTCCGCGTTGATGGTGGCACTGACGGGGGTGAAAATCCGAATGTCAATATTGTCAAATTCAATTGACACCTTTGGCGCGTTGCCCGCCGGTGCTTTCTTTGATTTTTCAAGCAATGTAAGGATTTGGGATTTGTTCCGGTAATAATCCTGCCTGCCCATGCTGATGCCGATGATGTCATCGGCGACCACATCCAGCCAGGCCGGGTCCCCTTGCAGCAGTGTGACGTAGGTATCAAGGGTTTGACGCAACGCAAGGGTATCAGCCGCACGCTCCCGCTCGGAATATTCCTGTGCAAACATGTATATCCTCCCCCCGGTAACGCTATTCGAAATCTTTTTCGAAATCCTCTTCGTCGGCTTGGTTTTCATCGGATGTGAGGGCATCGAGGTTTACACTCGCCGTTATGGTGTTGACCAGAAACATAACCGCCAGCGCGGTAAAGACGTACTTTTGGCCCGTTTTCCCCTTGGCCTTGGCCTTGGCGCGCAGGACGAAGAAGATAATGGAGATAATCAGCATGATTGCCTTCGAGACGATGGTGAGTATCAGACTCTTCTTGTCCTCGCATTGATACCCCAGATGCTTTAACACTTCTGCTACCTTTTCCTTTTGCTGTTCGTTCATGATTGTTCCTCCTCATATTGTGTTTTCAGCGTATTCTACTTCTTATATGCCATCACCGCAAGCATCCCGAAGCCAACCAAGGCCCCACCCAGGAACCCGCCCAGGTGAGCGGCGTTATTTATGTTGGCCAAAGTGAAGCCCATGACCACGCCGATGATGAGCCATACCAAGAGGATTTGCCAATTCAAATTTTCGATGTTGCGGCGGGTCAGCCGGGTGATGACAAGCACCGCGCCCATGAGCCCGTACACCGCGCCGGAGGCCCCGGCAGACACGATAAACAAATCCCTGAGATGGACATTGAGCAGACACAGCAAGGAGCCCGTAATCCCCGAGAATAAATATATGGTGGCGAACATAGCGCGGCCCAGGTACCGCTCCACCCGGGTGCCGATGATGACCAGCCCCACCGTGTTGGCCATAAAATGCATCACGCCGTAATGCACAAAAGTGGACGTGACCAGCCGCCACCATTGCCCGCCATATACCACCGAGGCGTAAAAGTTGCCGCCAAAGCGATAGGCCGTATAGGGGCTCATGGGATTCCCCGCCACGTGCATGGCAACCAAAACAAGCAGATTAATGGCGATGATGCCATAGACAATGTAGGCGTGGTGGTATTTGGGATAGAGGTTCAAATTGAGAAAGCGGATGCGGGTCAGGAAACTGTGGGCGTGGGTTTTTGTGCGTGGAGGGGTTTTCTTCATGGGGACGATGTTGGGGTGGGGGGAATGCCCGCCCCCCAGCAAGGATTGCGCCGCAGATACAGCATCGAAGCCGGATTCGGCGGCCTTGGCCTGCGCGTAGGCTTTGCGCGTCATGTCCCCCAGGCCGAAAAGCTCCTTGGGTTGGTCGGGAGCGGTGGTGATTTCGCCATTTTCGAGGTTGATGCGCCAGAAGACGCTGTACACGGGCTGGCCCTCATAGGGCTCGATGAGCGCGGCGGGGATGGCGGCGGGGTCTATGGCGGCGGTGGGCTCTGCCATCAGGTAGAGCAAGGCTACGTTTTGCACCTGATTGAGCAGACCCTGCACCTGGGCGCGGCGTTCCGCGTCTTTTGCCAGCAGGGCTTGCCAGTCTGCCCGGGTGGTATCGCAAACGGTGATGTATATAAATGTTGTGGCGCGTTCGACCTTCTGCATGTGAAAATAGGTGGCCTCCGACGGGGCGGAGGCGTCCGCGCCCATGAGCTGGAACCCCTTTTCAAGGCCGTTTCGGTAAAAATTTGAGGCAAAACGTGAATACATTGGATTTTTCTCCTTGCGGGGGTTATAATGCGGACATTATAGCAACATGAGGTGCTATGTGTCGAACGAATATTACCCCATGAATGCGGCGGAATTATTAGACCGGGTCTTCGATGTATACAAGAAATCCTTTTGGAAGCAGTTGGCGTACGCGGCTATTGTGGGAGCCGCGGGCTTTGTGGCCATGGGCTTCTTCACCATGCTGTTGGGCGTGGGTATTGTGGTGAGTGTGCTCATGTTCGCGCCTACGGCGGTCTTTGCCGGGCTGTTGGCGTTCCTTTTTCTGTTTATCCCCTTTATTTTGTTTTGGCAGGCGGCTATCTCTACCGGGTCGATTCTCCTTTCCCGCCAAGCCTTTCTGGGCCAGCGGGTGAAATTGCCCATGTTTCAGCTGATGCGCAGAATCGGCCGGGTCACGCTGGCCTTGCTGGCTCAGGTGATTGTGGCGGTGCCCTACCTCGCTATAGTAGGGGGGATACTTTTCCTGTTTTTCTGGTTCGTGGATGTCCCTTACGCGCTGTGGATGACACGGGTATACGTTACTTTTTCCATAGTGATATTGCTGGCGGCCATTGCGGGGTTTTTCATGTATATGCATATATTTTCCCTGGCGGTGGCGGTGGCGGTGAATGAGCGGGTAATGTTCTTCAGGGCATTGCACCGCTCTTTTGTATTGGTCAAGGAGGATTTCTGGCGGCTGCTGGGGGTGCGGGTAATGTGGTGGCTGATTGTCCTTGTGCTTTCCATGGCTACCCAGGGCGTGCTTTCCTTGGTGCCTATGCTGGTGGGGGTTTTAGCCGCCGGGAGCTATACCTTTGTGCCCATGATGCTGGGCTTGCAGTTAATCCTTGGGATTTTTTCCGTGGGGCTTTCCTTTGCCATGTACCCCCTGGACGGGATTATGGTTTCTTTGATGTATTTCAACCAGCGTATCAAACATGAAGGGTTTGATATCGAAATTGCTGTCGAACGTATGAATATACCCGCCGTGGGGGCAACCCATGCACTTTGAGGACGCGCTATACGACGTTTTGCAAACCCGCCGCTATGACCGGCTGATGGGGCGCACCCAGGATTTGTGGGAAAGAATACTCGAACCAATTAACCGGGCCATTGAGGGATTTTTCAACCGGTTGAATATTGTGCTACCCCAGGGGAGCGGCGACACCCCCGTGATACCGATTTTGTTCGCCGCTGTGGGGGGTATTTTGTTTGCGGTGGGCTTGTTCGTGATGGTTCGGATGCTTTTGCAGAGCCGCCGCCCCAAGGTGCATGACCTTTCCGGCATTTTCGAGGAACTGGCGCACGGGAATTATACCGTTGCGGATTTGCTGGCCTTGAGCGAAAACGCGGAGGAACGCCGGGTGGCCGTGCGGTACCGCTACATCGCCGCGCTGGTGGCCTTGGACGAAAAGGACATTATCGAAATCAGCCCCTCCGCCACCAACGCGCTGATTTTACGGGGCTTGAAAAACGGGCATCCCGCTTTGGCGCGGCCTTTTATGGAGATGGCCCACGGGTATCACCTGGCCTGGTTTGGATACAAGGATACCAACGACGGGGATTTTTCCCGTTTTTGCGAAGCGGGGGATACGCTCATGCACGCCACCCATGAGGTGGCCCATGGGTAAGCGGGGGAAAAGTTTCATTTTGGTGCTGATAGTCGTTGCGGCGGCGGTCTTTGTCTTTGTCCGCAGTGACGACGTTTCCGGCCCCATGTATTCGCCTTTTTCCACAGCGGAAGCGGGAACGCGCCTCTTCTACGATACCCTGCGGCATATGGGCTACCCGGTGCAAATCGGCTACGCGCCCCTTACCCGCGCCAGCGATACGCGGCATGTGTATATTATTATCCAGCCCTTCAACCCCGCTGTGAGCCAGGAAATGGCCGAAGAAATGCTGGACTGGGTGCGCAGGGGCGGGCGGTTGATTTTTTTGCAAAACAGCCGCCCCACGGTGATTGACCGCTACCTTGCCGGAACCCGCAACCTCACGGCGGGGGATTTTTTGCATTACACGCCGGGGCTTGGGCAGGTAGTCACCGGGCGGGCAGAGCTGATGACCAATGTGAATCTTGTGGAAAATGCCGCCCCCGGCATCCGGTTGCATGAATTTTTGTCCGATTGGGGCGCGGAGCGGATTGTTTTCCCGGTGTATTATCACGGTGTGCGCCCGAGGGAGACTATGTTTTCGCGCTTGCCGCTGATTGTGCGGCTGGTGACGATTCAATTGGGCATCGCCACTGTGGTATTGCTTTGGCATGTGGGAAAACGCTTCGGCAAGCCCGTGCCCGCTTACGAGGAGACCGAGCGGGAGGAAAACGAACAGATTCGCGCCCTGGCGCGGTTGTATCATAAAACCCTTGGAGGATAGACATGGTAAAAAATGTAGCGGACAACATTAAACAGCAAATTAATGCGTATGTGCTCAATCAGGAGAATATGACGGAGCTGGCCCTGGTGGCTTTGCTTGCCGGGGGGCATGTGTTGCTGGAGGGTGTGCCCGGCCTTGCGAAGACGTTGTGGGCGCGGTCTCTGGCGCGGGTGCTGGATGTGGGGTGCAAGCGGGTGCAGTTCACTGCGGATTTGATGCCGTCGGATATTTTGGGTACGAAGGTGTACAACCGGCAAACCGGAGCCTTTGAACTGCGGCGGGGGCCGCTGTTCACCCAGCTTCTGCTCGCGGACGAAATCAACCGCACCCCGCCCAAGACCCAGTCCGCTTTGCTGGAGGTCATGGAAGAACGCGCCATCACCATAGACGGGGAAACCCACGCGCTGGCCGAGCCCTTCTTCGTTATGGCCACGCAGAACCCGGTGGAATACGAGGGAACCTATCCCCTGCCGGAGGCCCTCACCGACCGCTTCATGATGAAAATTTTATTGACCTATCCCGGCGTGGCGGCGGAAAAGCAACTGTTGCAGATGTACCACCAGGGCTTCGACGCGGCCAATCTGGCGCAAAGCAATTTGCAACCCGTGGCCAACGCCCAGGACATTGCCCAGGCGCGGCGCGAGATTTTGTCCGTTACCGTGGAGGAAGGGCTTTTCAACTATATTGTGAGCGTGGTGGAAACCACCCGGCGCATGGGCGCGGTGCAATACGGCGCGAGCCCACGGGGGAGCGTGGCGTTGTTGCTGGCGGCGAAATGCTATGCCGCCATGCAGGGGCGGGACTTTGTAATACCCGACGATGTGCGCTTCCTTGCCGCTCCGGTGCTCCGCCACCGGATTATCCTCAAGCCCGAAGCGGAAATTGAAGGGACATCTGCGGACGGGGTTATCGAAACCATTCTGGGCCAGGTAAAGGCACCCCGGTGAGCGTCACGCGGCGGGTACCCCTTTTGGCGTTGCTGGGGGCGGTGCTGGCTCTGGGGGCGTATCCCGTGGGCTGGCATGTGTATATGTTTTTGTTTGTCAATGTATTGCTGGGCTGGTTTATTGTTTTGGATGCCATACTCACCCCCCGAGGCAAAGCCTTTGCCGTAAAATGGGCGGATAACCAGGACGGCCATTTGTATTTCAAAGCGGAAAACACGCTGTCCTTTTGTGTGCGCAACCGCTCACGGCACCGGCTGTGGATACAGGCGTTGGGGGGCATGGGGGACGCGGGGCGGTTTTTCCCCACACGGGCACAGGACATGACCCATTTTCTGGAGGCGGGGGAAGAGGGGACTTTTTCCTATGAAGTGGTTCCCGCCAAGCGGGGGAGCTTTGCCTTTGAGCAGATTTTCCTGCGCTACCGTGGGGTGCTGGGCTTTTGCGTGAAGCATATATCCCTCCCGTGCCCCGTAGATTTGAAGGTGTACCCCAACGTGCGCGACCTCTCGAAGTTTCGCCTGATGATGCAAAAAAGCCGCCTGTTGCCCCAGGGCGACAAGGTACTGCGCCAGTTTGGCAACGGCTCGGAGTTCGAAAGCCTGCGGGCCTATGTGGAGGGGGACGATTACCGCAAAATCAACTGGCCCGCCACCGCCCGTGAGGGTAAATTTATCGTGAACCAGTACCAAATCGAGCGCAACCAGCCCGTGTATATCCTGCTGGACACCGCCCGCCCCATGTCCTACAGCGTGGGCGGCTACAAGAAACTGGACTATGCCATCAACGCCGCCCTCATCCTGTCCGACATCGTGAACCAGCAAAACGACCAGGCGGGGCTGATGGCCTTTGACGCACGGGTCACGGCCAATATCAAGCCCGGCAAGGGCGCGGGGCACCGCAACGCGCTGATGGAGACGCTGTACCACATCGAGGGCAACCGCCTGACCGCCGACTACGAGGGAGCGTTTCGGGCTTTGTGCGAGGGGCAGAAGCGGCGTAGTTTGGTATTTATCTTCACAGATTTTGAGATACTGGAGGAGGCGGAGGAGCTTATCGCCCACATCGCCATCCTCAAGAAGCGGCACATGCCCATCGTGGTGTTCATGGAAAACGAGAAGCTGAACAAGATGGCGGAGGCCAAGGCAAAGGGGCGAAAGGAAAAAATCCTGCGGGACACAGCCCTGGAATTTCAAGCGGAGCGGAAGAAAATCTTTCGCCAGTTGAACGCCATGCGCATCCCCAACGTGGAAAGCCCGGCGGAGCATTTTGCCGTTTCGGCAGTGAACCGATACCTGCAAATTGTGCGAAGCACGTCATAGGGAGGTAAGATGAAAACCATTGCCATCGTCACCCCCGCCAACATTGAGGTGGAATACCGCCTGGCCGGGGTTGGGTCGCGGCTGGCGGCATTTATTATTGACTATACCCTCCAGCTTGTGGCCATAGCCCTGCTGGCCGGGGTTATATTGCTGGGCTTTGACCGCTGGGTTTTCAATAACACCAGCCCCAGCGGCGTGGCCTTGGGTGCCGTAATGGTCGGGGCCTTTGTCATCAATTTCGGCTATTTCATCCTGTGCGAGTTGAACATGAACGGCCAGAGCGTGGGCAAGAAAATCTTTGGCCTGCGCGCCATCCGCGAAAACGGCCAGCCCCTACAGCTTTCCCATGTGCTGGTGCGTGCCTTGTTCCGCACCTCGGTGGATATACTGTATGTGGGGCTCTTTGTCATCTTGTTTTCCAAGCGGCACAAACGCCTGGGCGACATGGCGGCGGGTACGGTGGTGGTAGGGGAGTATTATTCAAAAATGGAGGACGTGGGATTTTCCGCGCCCCCGCACGACATACCGGAGTTTATCACGCGGCATACCGATACCCTGTCCCCCGAGGAAAGCCGCGTGGTGGACGAATGGCTGCGCCGGAGGCATACCCTGCCCGACGGCGGCGCGGAAATTGAGCGGGGGCTGGCGCAATATTACACGGCAAAGGAGGCCATACATGGGAAAGGAACCCATGCGGTATGAAAAAATTGACGGGCAACTGCTGAAGATGTCGCCCGGGGCGGCTCTGTGGAGGTGTATGCCCTGATAGAAGGCCGGTTCAAGCTGTACGGTGCCTTTCCCGTGTATTTCCCTTACGAATTTGAAAGCCTCAAGCAAGAGGAAAAGGACGAGGTTGTCCACGAATTTATTTCACCCACCTTCCCGGATTTACGGGTAGAGTTAAAAGAATTATTTGAAAGGATTGTGTGAACATGTTAATTCTCGCCATCAACGGAAGCCCCCGTCCCGAGGGCAACACCGCCGGAATGCTCAACACCGTGCTGGCCGTCTGCGCCGCCGCAGGCCACGAAACGGAGCTGTATCAGGCCGGAGGCCGCCAGGTGCGCGGCTGTTGTGCTTGCGGGGGCTGTTCCCCCAAGCGGAGCCCGGGCCGCTGTGCCATCGACGACTGGATAAACGAGCTATACCCCAAGATGAAGGCCGCCGACGCCATTGTCATCGGCTCGCCCACCTATTTCTCCGACCTCACGCCGGAGACGAAGGCCCTCATCGACCGTTGCGGCTTCATGTCCCGGCGCGACGGCAACCCCTTCTCGCGGAAAATCGGTGCGGCGGTGAGCGCGGTGCGCCGTGCCGGGGCTGTCCATACCCTGGATTCCATCGGCCATTTCTTCGGCATCTGCGACATGATTGTGCCGGGCAGTACTTATTGGAATATGAGCCTTTCCATGGGCCCCGGGGACTACGAGAAGGACGAGGAGGGCGTCCGCACCATGCAAAGGCTGGGGGAAAACATCGTCTGGCTACTTGAAAAAATCCATGGATAAAACCGAATACCGCGCCATCGAAGCCCACATGCACGAATGTATGCGCGACGCGGCCCACGACAAGCACCATATTTATCGGGTGCTGTACGCGGCGTTGGATATCGCCAGCCATGAAAAGGATGTGGACTACGATATTCTCATTGCGGCCTGTTTGCTCCACGACATCGGGCGGGATCGGCAATTTGCCGACCACAGCCTCTGCCACGCCCACATGGGTGGCGAAATGGCGTACGAATTTCTAACAGCGCAAAGGGGCTGGGAAGCGGAAAAAGCCGCCCATGTGCAAGGGTGTATTGCCGCCCACCGTTTCCGCCGGGGCAATCCGCCCCAAAGCACGGAGGCGAAGATTCTATTCGATGCGGACAAATTGGAGGCGGCGGGAGCCATCGGCCTTGCGCGGACTTTCATCCATAGTGGGCAGGTTGGTGAGCCGCTGTATATCCTGGATGAAAGCGGACACATAATCACCGAGGGCGGCGGCGCGGAGGTATCCTCCTTTTTCCAGGAATATAATTACAAACTGAAAAATGTATACGACAAATTCCACACCTCACGGGCAAAGGCAATCGCCAAGCAACGGCAGTGGACCACCATTGATTTTTACAATGGCTTGCACGAAGAAATTACGGGGACGTATCAAAATGGAACGGCTAAGCTTAATAAAATATTGTCCTAGAGGTGATACACCATAGCGATTCTTATGGACGGCAACGCTCTGGCCAAGCGTGTACGCATGGACGTGAAAAAACAGGCCGCCAGGTTGGACGCCCCGCCGGGGCTTGCGGTGATTATCGTGGGCCACAACCCCGCCTCCGAAGTGTATGTAGCCCACAAGGAGAAGGATTGTGCACGTTGCGGCATTGTCAGCCATACGTACCGCCTGGGGGAAGAGGCGGGTCAGGAGAAATTGCCCGCCCTCATCCACCGGCTCAACAACCAGCCCGATATACACGGGATACTTGTGCAGTTGCCCTTGCCCGGGGGATATGGCGCGGAGGCGGTGCTTCAGGCCATCGCGCCGGAGAAGGACGTGGACGCCTTCCATACGGTGACGGCGGGGAAATTCTATTTGAACAAGGGCCCCACCTTTTTGCCCTGCACCCCGGCGGGGGTGATGGAGCTGCTGGACGCCTATGCAATCGACCCACGGGGCAAGCACGCCGTGGTGGTGGGCCATTCCAATATCGTGGGCAAGCCCATGGCCATGATGCTTTTACAGCGGGACGCCACGGTAACGATTTGCCATATCCACACGGCGGATTTGGCCATGCACACCCGCATGGCGGATATTCTGGTGTGCGCTGTGGGCAAGGCGGGGTTGATTACCGCCGGCATGGTGAAGCCCGGTGCGGTGGTAATCGACGTGGGCATCAACCGCGACGGCAATAAAATCTGCGGCGATGTGGACTTCGACGCCGTGGGGAAAATCGCGTCACATATCACACCTGTGCCCGGCGGTGTAGGCCCCATGACCCGGGCCATGCTTATGAAGAATACGCTGGAAGCGGCGAAAAATATAGCCACCAGATGAAAGGATAATTGACATGGAAATACTAAAGGATTACATGACACAGTTATGCGACACAAGCCGTTGCGAAAAGGGCATGAACCCTGAAATGATGGCCTTCGCCGCCAATCTGGACGTGGTGGCACGTACTTGCCCGGACATCGCCAAGGGCATTATCCGGGAACTGCTGGACCAGCGGAGCTACTTGAAGCTCATCGCCAGCGAGAATTACTGCTCCTACGCGGTGCAGAGTGCCATGGGCAACCTCCTGACGGACAAATACGCCGAGGGCTATGTGGGCAAGCGTTTCTATGCCGGGTGCGACAATATCGACGAAATCGAGCGCATCGCCTGTGCGGAGGCGAAGGCCCTTTTCGGCGCGGAGCACGCCTATGTCCAGCCCCATTCCGGCGCGGACGCCAATATGGTAGCCTTCTGGGCCATTCTGCGCGCCAAGGTACAGGCCCCCATGCTGGCGCAATGGGACAACGCCAATCTCTTGCACATTTCCGACGCCCAGTGGAATGAAATCCGCCACGCCTTGGGCAACCAAAAAATCATGGGCATGGATTTGTACTCCGGCGGGCATCTGACCCACGGCTACCGGCACAATATTTCCGGCCAGCTCTTCGATGTGCATTTCTACCATGTCAACCAGGAAACGGGTCTGCTGGACTATGAAGCCTTGCGCAAACAGCTCCACGAGGTGCGCCCGCTGATTCTGCTCACGGGCTTTAGCGCGTATTCCCGCAATCTGGATTTCGCGCTGTTGCGCCAATACGCCGACGAGGTAGACGCGGTGCTTATGGTAGACATGGCCCATTTTGCCGGGCTGGTGGCGGGGAAGGCCCTTACAGGCAAGCACAACCCCATCCCCTACGCCGATTTGGTGACGACGACGACCCACAAGACCCTGCGGGGCCCCCGGGGCGGCATGGTGCTGTGCAAAGAGGAATACCGCGAATACGTGGACAAGGGCTGTCCCCATGTGCTGGGGGGGCCACTGCCCCATGTGATGGCGGCGAAGGCCATTGCCTTCAAGGAAGCCAACGCGCCCGCCTTCCGGGCGTACGCCGCCAATGTCATCGAAAATGCCCGCGCCCTGGCCGCTACGCTGGTGGAGCGCGGCGCGAAGGTGCAGACCGGAGGCACGGACAATCATATCGTGCTGGTGGAGGTGGGGCATCTGGGCATCACGGGCACCCAGGCCGAAAATGCCCTGCGGGAATGCGGCCTGACCCTGAACCGCAACACCATCCCCGGCGACAAGAACGGCCCCTGGATTACCAGCGGCTTGCGCTTGGGCACCCCCGCCCTCACTTCTTTGGGGATGGGTAAAGCAGAAATGGTTGAAGTGGGAAATATCATTGCCGACGCCATCGCCGCCGTCAGCCCCAAGCGGGGCAAAAACGGCAAGCCCACCAAAACCGAGTACAACCTGGACGCCGGGGTAAAGTCCCGCTCTCTGGAGCGCGTACGGAATCTACTTGGCAAATATGTCCTCTATCCTGAGCTGGACGGGGCGTTTTTGGCACGGTATATATAAAAATTTTTCTGGGAGGGAAAGGCAATGGGTATGGAGCAGGAAAGACAAAAGGTGCAAAAGCTACTGGAGCTGGGCGAGTACGCCCACATGCTGGTGCGCAACGGGCAGATGAACGACGAGAAAATGAAATCGCTCTCGGCGGAAATCACGGAGCTGGACAAAACGCTACACGCTTCCCTGGGCAGGAAGCCGCCCACCAGGGATGACGGCGTGTGTCCCGGTTGCGGCATTGCCTTCTCCGGTATTTTTTGCTCCGGTTGCGGCATCAACGTAGACGAATTTTTCGCCAAGCCCATCCCTTCTTGCGCGGTGTGCGGGATGCAGGTAAACGAGGAAGACATTTTCTGCGGCGTGTGCGGCTCGAAGAAAGGAGCTTGAGCCATGTTTTGTCATGAATGCGGTTCAAAATTCTCCGCCGCGTATTGCGGTAAATGCGGCGCGTCCAAAATGGCCAACGCGCCCGCCCTCACCGCAAGCCCGGCAGATGTGAAATTTTGCCCCGGTTGCGGAAAGGGCATCCACGGAGCCTATTGCCCCGGTTGCGGCAGGTCCAAGGGGCTGATAGCCCAAATGGGCCGGCAAGCCACTGTGGGAATACGCCCCGTGGCGGCGGCATCCACCGGCCTGACCCAATGGGCGTTGATGGGTGTTGTCTTCCTGTACGCCGTCAGCATGATGAATATATTCTCTGCGTTGATGCTGGTGGCGGCATTGGTTCCCGCGTGCTTGGCCCTTTTCATGCCCGATGTGTACGCCAAAAATAAACTGGCACTCTACGCGGGCGGCGCGGGCGCGGGATTATTGTTCGCCTTTCTCGCTACCTTTACGGGGGAGGTACGGCTCCATGTATTTGGCCTGGTGCTTTGCGTTTTGGGTCTGTTGGTGCTGGTGTGCATCGGGGCGCGTGAAATGCTGGCAAAGCAACTGCCCGCCGGCATAGCCTCTGCCCTGACATTCATCGAAGGGCCTATGCAGTTCTATATCACCACGGGCTTCTTCGCCCTGGCCACCGTGTTCACCCGCTATGTGATACCCATTCCCTTTTGGGAAGTGTCCCACGAATTTAACCTGTCACCGGGGCGCACCTTTTCCCTTTTTGTGGTGACGGTATTGCTGGTGGGGCCGCCGGTTGTGCTGGCCTATCTCCTGCATCACGGCATGACCGGCAAAATAAAAATACCCTTGTTCGCCATAGGGGGAACGGGCATTCTCGCCTTGTTTGTTATACCGCTGTTTATCATCCGTGACTTGCAATTCCCCGTGGGCTTGGCGTGGCTTGGCTTTGTTGCCGTGGCGGGCGCGGGGTACATTTTATTTACTTATAAGGATGTGCTTTTCTCAATGGACAATCAAAGAAACATATCACCCATGCAACCCATGCAACAGCCGGGCATGACACCGGAAATCCTTCCACCCGGCACCGGCACCGGCTTTTTGCAACGCCTCCACAGCCACGGCTCCAGTGGCACCTTCCTCATCGGCAGTGTCTTGTTTTCCGCGGGCACCCTATTGCCCATACTGTTGAATTTCTCTGTTTTCGCCATCTTCTCGCTGGCCTTGGCGGTTCTGCCGGTGATTGGCGTGTGGCTACTCTACTCCGCATCGAAAACACCCAAAGTGCCGGAGGGCTCCCTCCCCGGGTTCACGCTTTTTAAAGTGGCGGCGGTCATTGGCCTTGTATTTTTCTGCATTGCCCTGGGTATTACCGTTATCGTCATGCTGTTGGTACTTGCCGGCGGGGCCTTCCTGACAGATATGTTTGGCGGCGGCGGCGAAATCATACTGTTGATGCTCTTCATTTTCGCCATCGTCATCGCGCTGTTCATTTTATGGCTTAGATTTTACTACGTAGCCCTGCTTAGGGTGCTCAAAAGCATCCGGGAAGGCATCCTGTATGGAAATTGCAATGAAATCAGAGGCGTGGGCTCCTTTACCATTCTTAGCTTCATTAGCATAGGATTTGGTCTGCTAGGCGATTTGTCCTCCCTTGCCATGCGCACCTTCATAGACGGCTTCCTGGGCGAGATACAACGGGAAATCCTCCGGGAGGTACCCCCGGAATTACGGGGCTTTGTGTCCGACCTGCTGCCCTTCGGCGGGTTCAACCCCCTCCCCATCTTACTCTCCATCGCCGGAGGCGTGGGCCTTATCATGCTCCTCGTCGTCTTGCGCAATTTCGCCAATGAAGTGAAATATTCAGCATAACACCTTCATAGCACATATTTTCGGACATGTCAATATTGAAATGTCCGAAAATATGTGCTATTTTATTTTTGCAACCGACCCAGGGCCACCGAATGCAAAGGACGGCTTCGCCAACTCAGGGAGGAGCGAAAGCTCTGAAACTGACCGCACCGCGCCACGCCGGAACTCCCTATTCAAGTTGCAACCCGCTTCACCCTTGCCAAACCCAACAAAGGGAGGGCAAGATACCCGGCTTGAGCTCAGCCCGGTATCGCGCCCATGTGCACACCCTTTGAAAGGCCAGGCGCAAGTAACAAAACGATGTAATCAACGCGAACGACATAATCAACGTAATTAATGAATCGGAGGCCCGGGCTCCGATTTCATCACCAGGAAAATGAAAACACAGGGAACGGAGCATGAATCAAAACTTTACAACTAGAATAAAATTCTTTCTTCCCTACGCCTTACTGCCCCTTCTGCTGACGGCGTTCTTTTTGCTGTTGGCAGACACAACGGCTGCACCCTACCGGGAAGTACACGGCGAAAACGGCGTGTGGGATTTGCGGGATTTTGATTTTGAAAATTATAATGCCGTACTCGTAGGGGAAACGGCTTTTATTCCATATGCCTTGCTGACCCCGCAGGAATTTGCCGCACGAAGCGGCGAAGTGCGTATCGGTACTGTGGGCAATACGAAAGAGGAACGCTTCCTTACCAGCCGCGATATTATTTTTCTGCCCGATGACGGTTGGTTTACATTTAGCCGCAATTCCATCACATACGCACAGCGGCAATATGTAAATGGCGTGTGGCTGTCAAACACAGGGCGAAGCATACCGGGGGATACCCGAAACAACGAAACACCCGACACAGGAAGGATTATTTTCACGGCGCGTCCTGCGGAGGGCGTAATCGAATTGGTACAGCAATCCTCAAATTTTGTCCATCGGCAAGGAAACCGCCATTGGGCTTGGCAAGTGAGCCAAAGTACCGGGCTTGTTTATGAATCCCGCGCCGCAGATTTTAGGCAGGGCATGGTAATGGGAAGCTATTTTTTGCTTTCCTTGTTGTTTTTGGTGCTGTTTTTCATGTTGCAAAGAAATCGTGCAACATTGTATTTTTCTCTATTCTGTTTTACATGGTTTCTGCGGGTGAGCGTAATGGAAATGCGTCCGGTTACAGTGCTTGCACCGTGGCTGGGCTGGACGTTGAAATTCCGTATCGAGTATATATCCTCCCCGGTGGCGGCCATTTTAACCCTTGCCATAATCAACGTGTTATTTCCAAATATTTTGAATAAAACCGTGGTGCGGATATTCTATATTATTTCTGCCGCACTCATCATGCTCAATATGTTTGCCGACACCGTTTTTATGAGCCAAGTGGGGTTGGCTTCCTATGCCGTATACATTGCCGGGATTGCGTATTTGCTGGGTTGCTTTGTGTTTAAGGTGCGCAATACCACCGTGGAACAAAAAATTTTAATTGGCGGCATGGGGCTGTACATTGTTGCCACGGTTTCAGATATTGTATTTTTCGCTTTTTACAATTACGGTTTTACCCTTGTGCCGTTCCAGTTGACGGGAATGGCTATGATGGTGTTCGCGCTGTGTCAAGCGGTTGCTATATTTATTGCAACCATGAAGGAAGTTGAAACCGCAAAAAGGAGAGAGCGGGAAGCCGTTGCCGAAAATGCCGCCCTTGACAGCCTTAACCGCATGAAAACAATGTTGCTTACCAACCTAACCCATGAAACCAAGACACCGCTTACCGTAATATCTGTCCATGTACAAAAAGCCTTGCAACGCTACACAAAAAATGGCGGCGATGATAAGCATATAACCGATTCATTAAAACGGGCGCAAGAGGTAATTATGCGGGCATCCCGCATTGCAGAAACTACATTAAAGATGTCGTCATTACAAGAAGCCCACGGGGACACAAAACGCCTAAACACTTCGGAAATTTTACACACAAGCGCAGAGGCCAACCGCAGTTTTATTGAAAAGCACGGCAATGTCTTTACTGTTTGTGTTGACGATAATCTTCCGGGCATAATGGGTAAATCAGATGAGATTGTTCAGGTGATGCTGAATATTTTAGCCAATGCCTACAACCACACGCAAGGTGGGGAAATTTCGGTAAAAGCACAACTGGCTGAAAATGGATTTGTGGCGGTTTCGATTGCCGACAACGGCACAGGCATACCCGCCGAATTATTGCCGCGCATCTTTGAGCGGGGCGTGTCTGGCGGTGGTGGCACAGGCTTTGGGCTTGCGATATGCAAAAGTATCATTGAAGCCCACGGCGGCACAATCGAAATTAAATCTGAGGAGGGTAAAGGCACTGCGGTTACGTTTTCTTTGCCTGTATATAAGGAAAGTGAGGTAAATGCAGATGAATAAAATCCTGCTCGTAGAAGATGACAAAGACATCCAAGAAATAAATAAATATATGCTGGACGAGCGGGGTTATAATGTCAGCCTTGCCATGAACCTTACCGAAGCGCGGCAGTGCATCACCCAATTTGCCCCGGATTTAATTGTGCTTGACATTATGTTGCCGGACGGAAGCGGTCTTGACTTCATGGAAGAATTGCGAAAGCACGGCAACAGCATACCCATTTTGCTCCTAACCGCCCTAAGTACACCCAAAGACAAGGTGGAAGGACTAAGGCGCGGCGGTAATGACTACCTCGCCAAGCCCTATGATTATGATGAGTTCGTAATGCGTATTGAAGTCATGCTCCGAAGCAAACAGCAAGAAAACGAACGCGTGCGCCTTGCAGTAGAAGCCGCAGAACAAAACAAGGAAGTCCTCACATTCGGCGGCTTGACATTAAATAACACCGCCCGAAACGCATATGTAAACGGAAAACTGCTAAACCTTACGCAAATGCAAGTTGGGCTGTTACTATTACTGGCGCGGCACAAAAACGAAACACTGACATATGCCTATCTATATGAAACCATATGGGGGCAACCCCTTGTGGATGATAGCCAAGCCCTGCGAAGCGCAATAGCGAAAATACGCAATGAAATAGCAGGGTGCGGCTACAGCCTATCCTCCGAGCGGGGCATCGGGTATCGTTTCGAGCAGGGCGAATACCGCTAAAAAGTTTTGTGGCGATTTAGCAACAAACCAACATTTGAATATCGGGCGTATCTACAATGGTATCAGCAGATAAATTTTTCTGCGATACCATTTTTATTTTGGCAAGGAGAAATGTAAATGGCAGATAACGGAACCATTCTTTTAGTGGAAGCCGACCCGTACATCAACAACGCTAACCGCTGTGCGTTAATGTTCAACCAATACACGGTACACACCGTTACAACTATATCCTGTGCGCGGCAATTTCTTAATGGCGTAATGCCCGACCTTATTCTTATGGAAGCAATATTGCCCGATGGTGATGGTTTCAGCTTTTGCAGGGAAATAAGCGGGACGTTATACGGCAGGGCATCGCCGCAAATTATTTTCCTTTCGGTGAAAACAGATGCCGCAGATGTGGTGATGGGGCTTAAAGCCGGGGCTGACGATTACATCCGAAAGCCCGCCGAAACAGAAGAAGTGGTTGCAAGTATCGAGGCTAAACTGCGAAACAAAAAAATAAACTGCCGCGCTGAGAAGCGGATTAAATTTGGGGAGGCATAATAATGAAAAAGGTAAACAAACTCAAAAAAATGATTGCAGTGGTGCTTGCGTTTACGTTGGTATTCGGCACGGTACCCATCACGGCGGCGGCGTATGACTACGGCACGCTTGGTGATTTAGCGCAAATCGAGGCGCAAACTACAAGCCCCGGAGCGTTGGCGGAAATTGCGCCGCTTGGCGTACACGGCACAATTGACCTTTCGCTTACCGGGCAAGACTGGACAGACGAGATAAACGATGCCGACGGCGTCACATACTACTCCCCTATTCTAATCGTGAACAGCGGGGCAAATGTCACCTTTTCAGGTAACACTGCACTGCCGTCAGACCCTGCACGTCGGATTATTATAGAAGACGGCGCGACCGTTACATTTAATGCCGTAACGATAAATCACAACACGCAACCGGCTATTATTGTAGACGGCACAGCAACCATACACTTTACCGGGATAAACAGTTTTTCAACACAAGGATACGATGCGGCTATACGGTTGAATCCCGGCGCACACCTGACCGTCAACGGCACCGTAGCGTCATTGTATGCAACAGGCGGTAGCGGTAGCCCGGGCATAGGGTTTTCGCCCGGAGTGATGGCGGCGGCACATGTCACCATAAACGGAGGCACTGTAACTGCACACGGAGGCGCGGGGGCGGCACCGGGTATTGACGTTCCAAACCTCACCGTAAACGGAGGCACTGTAACAGGACTCGGTACCGGCAACCAACCCGGTATAACAGCAACCGGCGCAGGTCTTGTCATAACCGGCGGTGCTAATGTAACCTCAGGAAACCAAAGCATGACAGACATCAACCTCACAGGGTTTTACTTTGGCCTAGACTTCGTGGGTGCCGGCTGGCTCTATGTCGCCGCCACAAGAACTTTCGTTATTAGCAATAACGTCACAGTCACAGGCTCGGCAACCGGCTTGACGCAGGGGATTACGTTCAATATTCCGATTAACAGAACCGTCACATGGGACGCTACTGTAACCGGCAATATTACCGACAGTCCGCTTGTGTCGTTGGTCAGCGTGTCAGGATGGTCTTACTTTCACATGACCGGCGGCGAAATTATTTCCACAGGTAACAACAGCCAGGCGATTTTAGGCAGTACTGTGGGAGGTAACGGCACGGGTGTTCGCGTTAATGGCGCGCTGGTGCAAACAACAGGCGCAAACAGCAACGCTATCGAAGTCGGCGGCGGCGGCGTCACTGTGATTAATGGCGGCAGGGTAATTGCCGGCGGAAGCGGTAGCCATGCAATCTATACCAGCGGGAACGCGACTGTAGGTGCTTATCATTTAGGCGGCGGTGTATCGATTGTAAGTAGCGGCACCGTAGTTGCAACCGGAGGTGTGCAAGCAGTTGTAGCCGCAAGCGGAGGAATTCAAGGCAATGTTTATGGGGGCACAGTTTTCGGCATCGGCGCGAATAAAGATGCGCTTATGGGTGCAGGACATGTTGACGGTAGGATAAACCATAACGGCTTGGTTGCCTGGCTACCCGCGCTGCCGTCCACAGCTATTATAGGTACACCTGTTGCCGGCTTGCAATCTCATCCCACAGGCGCAACAGGGGTTTGGGCCATTGAAGGTGGTGTCGCCGGAATCAGATATACATTCGCCGGCGGCACGGGGTTTATCCCCCTTGTTGGCATAACGGTTGCACCTGAACCTGCCCCACCACCACCGCCCCCGCCGCCGCCCCCGCCGCAGAATGACACAGGCGGCAACGGCGATACAGGCAAC
>WQSR01000026.1 GCA_009787785.1 Defluviitaleaceae bacterium | reverse complement strand
CCCGTGCGCGGGAAATTCTCGCACAACGATTGTGAGCGAAGCGAATCACAGTGACGCGAGAAGTTTCCCGCTTGCCCGGGTGGCACGACTGCGCTGTGCCGCCAAGCCCCCAAAACGGGGAGGTTCGCGCAATCGCTCCGCCGGAACTTTCCGCCCGTGTGGGTGCATTCATTCAATCCCCCGGCGGACGGCTCTCACTTTATTCAGCTATTTATAAATGCCCGCACGCAGTTTTCCACCTCGGCGCGGAACCTTTCGATATGCCCCGCGATAAACGCCGCCGGGTCAAGGTTTTCATCGTGCACCAGCGGGGTCATGTCCAGCCCGAAGGCCGCGCTTTCGCAGGCGTCTACGGCATGGCTGGCGAAAAAGGTGGCGTTGGCCAGCCTGCGCCCCTGGGTGGCCAGGTCATAGCGTTTGCCGCCGGAAATCTGGCTGTCGTACACCCCCAGCAAGGCCGCCGAAATGTTGGGGCGCGCCGAGGTGTCCTCCACGATTTTGTCCCCATCGCAGAGCCAGTCCATGCCGCGCCACACCTCCATGCCTATCAGGCGGGGACGGCTCCCGGCGGGGAGCTCCCGCACGGCGCGGATGACATGCATGGCCACGGCTACGTGGGTCATGTGCTTGTCGGCCAGGTTGTGGGTGTAAATCGTTTCCGGGGCGGCGGCCAGGAAAAGGGCCTTCAGCTCCCCGGTGAGCACCCGGTTGGCCGGGTCCTTCACGCCGCCGGAGGGCCACGCCAGATTCACCTGGGCGGCATATCCCCCAAGCCGTGCGGCGGTGTTTTGCTCTGTGGCACGGATTTTTTTCATCTGTGCGTCACTAACCTGGCTGTAGAGCCCGGTACGCGGGGAACCGCCCCCGTCCGTCACCGTCACACCGGTGAAACGCCCGGTGCCGAAGCACCGGGAAATGGGGCCATAGGCCATAATTTCGATGTCGTCGGGATGGGCCCCCACGCACAGATAGGTGGTGGCGGCGAGGGCCCCCATGGCATCGCCGCCGGCAGGGACGTAAATCCCCGCCTCTGGGTTGGAAAAAGTCACGGAACCACAGCCCTTTCTGGAGAACAGCGTGTTGCGGGCATGATAGTACAAATGTAACAAAATTGCAAAGAAACGGACACAAATTTGTTATATTTCCTTGCTAAAGTGCCCTCGCGGCTTTATTATAGTAGCTATCACGTTAATATAATTTATATTTTCTGCACGAGGGGTGAGTCATGAAAATAGTCCTTTCTCTTTTTATATTAGCGGGTATATTTTTAATTACGTCGTGTGCCGCAAATCCGTATGTTTTTCGCGTTAATAATGACGAACTCCGTGTGTACCGGAATGAACGGGAAATCCATCATGGCGGACAGGTATTCACTTATGTGCGGCAGGTGAGCGGCAATACGGAAAACATTGACATCACTTTCCCGGACGGCACGATAATATGGCAATCCCGCCAGATGATTACATCTGGTGTCAGTGGCGCACACGGCGGAGGGGACGGCCCATCTTGGGGGTATAATTTTTTGTTGCAAGTGAATTTATTCCGCGCAGTAGAACGAGCATATGAAGGCGGTGTCGAAGTTGGGTTGCTCCTGTTGAGCCTCGTCATCATCGCCGCAGGTGTTTTGGACGTGTTCAAACCGGAAATCGGCTGGTGGCTGACCACCGGATGGCGTTTCAAAAATGCCGAGCCCTCAGATTTGGCGTTGGGCGTAGCACGTTTTTTTGGCGTACTTGTCGCCATCATCGGTGTGGTTTTGTTCTTCACTGCGCTGTGAATTTAATTTTTATGAGGAACCATTTTGACGAGTCAATGAAAGAAATTGCATGGGCGCATATCAATATATGTGACAAATGCGGTCAGTCTTGTGCGCCGGGGAGCAACAAAACCCTTTTCGGAAAAGAGTTCGAGGGCGTTTGCGGTTCTGTTATGGTGTTCACCGACCCCAGCGGAGATGACCTGATATGTCTGCAAAAATTATTATTGATGAAGGTGTAGCTTATGCCAAAAGATTCTCTTTTTAAGAAACAAAATACTGTGAACAAGGACTATAAAAATATTTGCGCCTGCACCTGTATAAACTTAAATAATCCAAATGAAAACCTGTGCGATTTTGCAAAGAAGCTGGTTATGCTGAGGCGTGATGCAATTTTTACTGGTAGAGTGCCAAAGTGTAGCTATATTAAACCAGCAGATAGAACTTGACCCATACGCCACGCGGGTTATCCATACATATTACATTTGATGGGAGGGAAAGCGAATGAAATCCGTCCATGTGAACCAGCTGGGGTATCGCCCCGGTGATGTGAAGAAGGCCATCATCCCGGCAAAATCCGAGGGTTTTTGCGTCTTGCGGATGCTGGACGAGGAATCGGTTTTCGAGGGCACAGCGGGAGGGGTCGTCGAATATACCCCCGGCGGGGAGCGCGTCCGCGTGGCTGATTTCTCCTCGGTTGCGGAAAAGGGGCGGTATGTCCTCTGTGCCGGGGGGAAGCGTTCCTTTCCCTTCACCATCCAGGAGCATCCCTACCATGCGCTGCGCGCCGCCTTGCTGGAATTTTTCCATTACCAAAAGTGCGGCACCGACCTGGAGTGCGGCCTTTGGTCCCATCCGGCCTGTCATACTACCTTGGCCACGGTGCACGGCACCGATGAAAAGCGCGACGTAAGCGGCGGCTGGCACGACGCGGGGGACTATGGCCGCTACATCGTCCCGGCGGCGAAGGCCGTCGCGGATTTACTGCTGGCCCACGAGCTTTCCCCCAACCCCGACGCCCATTTGCCCGGGGTGGTGTGGTTCGAGCTGGAATGGATGCTCAAAATGCAAGACCCCTCCGGCGGCGTGCATCACAAGGTAAGCTGCCACCGCTTCAACGCGCTGGAAGCCATGCCCCACGAGGAGCAGGAGGAGCTGGTGATTGCCCCGGTTTCCGCTGTGGCTACGGCGGTTTTCGCCGCGGTGACGGCCATGGCCTCCCGTTTCTACCCGGACAAAGCGCGGGAGTTGCTCTCCGCCGCCGGAAGGGCCTGGGACTGGTGCGCGGCCAACCCCGACGCGCGCCCCTTCAAGAACCCGGAGGACATTTCCACCGGGGGCTACGGCAGTACCGGCGACAAGGACGCGCGTTTCTGGGCGGCCTGCGAGCTCTACGTGGCCACAGGGGAAAAGTGCTTCCACGATTTCCTCAAGGCCGGTGAGATTTACACCGGGCTGGGCTGGTCCAATGTGGGTACCTATGGCATCGCCGCCTACCTCTACCGCGCAAGGGACGCCTCTGACCTCCAGCTCACCGCCCGGATGAAGGACGCCCTCCTCACCGTATGCAAGAAAATCCTGCACGCCTACACCACCGACCCCTATGGCGTCTCCCTGGGGGACGATTACCGCTGGGGGAGCAATATGATTGTAGCCAACAACGCCGCCACTTTCCTGCTGGCCCGCCCCTTCACCAAGCAAGCCATCGACTTGAATCAGGCCGCCCTGGAGCACCTCCACTATCTGCTGGGGCGCAACCCCCTGTCCCAAATCTATGTCACGGGCTTCGGGGAAAACCCGCCGAAACAGCCCCATCACCGCCCCTCTGCGGCGAAGGGCCAGCCCGTGCCGGGCATGGTAGTAGGCGGGCCCAACAAGCTCACCCACCAGGACCCCGCCCTGAAGGCGCATTGCACCGGAAACCCGCCCGCCAAATCCTACGTGGACCACAAGCACAGCTTTTCAAGCAACGAAGTGACAATCTACTGGAACTCGGCCCTGTACTTCCTCATAGCCGTACTGGGATTATAACCGGCGAAGCGGGGGGCGCGGTTCATCCCCCGTGGCCTCGCCCCCGCCCCCCGCTTCGCCTACTCCCCCGTAAAGGAGCATAAATGGACATTAATATTGTATTTAATACCACCGACTGGCGGGAAGTCGTTGATTTCATTATCCGTTTGCTACCCATTCTCATACCGTTGCTGGTTCTGCATCTTATTCTTTTGGTGACGGCAATAGTGAGCCTGGTGCGCAAGCCCAACCCCTGGGGGGAGAAGATTCTTTGGCTCCTTCTGGTGTTGCTGGTGGATATCATCGGCCCGGTGATATATTTCGCCGTGGGCACGAATCATCTGGACAATAAATACGCCGCGCAGGACGGTGAACAATGAGCACACAACTGCTTGCCGTGGAGGCGCGGGGCTTGACCAAGCGGTATAAAACCGCCCTGGCGGTGGATAATATCGACATCGCCGTGCCCGCGGGCTGTTGTTGCGGCTTCCTGGGGAAGAACGGCGCGGGGAAGACCACCACCCTTAAAATGCTGGTGGGCCTGAAAAAGCCCACGGTGGGGAGCATTTCCATTATGGAGCGGCCACAGCTCTTTGGCCGGGGGGGTTCCTTCGGCTACCTGCCCGACGTGCCCAATTTCTACGGCTACATGAACGGCGCGGAATTTCTCACCTTCTGCGCCAAGCTGTGCGGCATCCCGGCGGCGGCGCGTGGGGCGAAGGTCAAGGCCCTCTTGGAAAAGGTGGGCCTGAGCAAAGCACGGGCGGCGATTTCCGGCTATTCCCGGGGGATGAAGCAACGGCTGGGCATCGCCCAGGCCCTGATTAACGACCCCCAGGTTATCTTCATGGACGAGCCCGTCTCCGCGCTGGACCCCATCGGCCGCCGGGACGTAATCGACATCATCCACAGCCTGAAGGCCGGCGGCGACAAAACCGTCATCTTCTCCACCCATATTTTGAACGACGTGGAAGAAGTCTGCGATTATGTGCTCATCATCGAAAAGGGCCGCATCATGGCCCAGGACTACCTGGCGGATTTGAAGGCAAGGCATAAACGGGACGAAGGAGAAGTGCGCTTCCATGACGCGGAAACGGCGGCCCAGTTCGCCGCCGCTGTGGGGAACGCTCCCGCAGAGGGGGGACTTCTTGCCCAGCCCATCAGCCCGGTGGCCTTCACCCTGCGGTTGCCGGGGGCCGATAGCCGCCAGCTTAGCCGCCATGTAAACGCGTTACTCCACGCCCACGCCCTCCCCATGGAAAGCTACGCCGCCCACAACCCCAGCCTGGAGGATATCTTCTACGCCACCATCAACAACGAAGGAGGCGCGCTATGAATCATTTCCTCGTATTGCTGGAAAAGGAAGCCCGCGAAATCCTGCGCACGAAGAAGCTCCTCGTGCTGGTGTGCGTGTTCTTATTTTTCGCCTTTATCAGCCCACTGCTGGCGCGTTTCATGGGGGAATTTTTTGAATTTTTATTGCCCGCCGCGGAGGCCGAGCAGTTTATGGCCCTTTTCCCCGCGCCCACCTGGATTGACAGCTACGTCCAATTCTATAGCAACGCCACGCAAATGGGCACCATCGTGATTATCCTCCTGTTTATGGGGCTAATCCTGCGGGAAAAACGCAGCGGCACCGCCGACCTGGTGTTCTGCAAGGGGGTGTCCCCCGCGTCCTTTGTGCTGGCCAAGTTTACCGTGGCGGGGATAGCCGCCCTGCTGTGCCTACTCGTGGCTATTCTGATTAACTACGGCTATACGGTTTTCCTCTTCGGGGAGGGGGGCGCGCTGGGCCACGTTATGGCCGGGGCGGGGGCCTATGGCTTGTTCGTACTATTGATACTCGCCTGGGTGATACTGGCCTCCACCTTGGCCAAAAGCACGGGCATCAGCGCGGTGCTGGGCTTCATGGGCTTTATGGGGCTCCTCGCGCTAAGTGCCATACCCCGGCTGGGGCGGTTCGTCCCCGGCGGCCTGATGACCCAAAATATCCCCCTCACTTTGGGAAATTTCTATCCCGATTTCGCCGCCCATCTTGGGGTGGCGGCAGGACTGACGGCTATGTTCCTGGTGCTGGCGGTCTGGATACTAAAGCGGCAGGAGTTGTAAATATGCCTGACCGGTGGGCCCAAGGGGGGCTAAGCGCGGGGCGAATGGGTAAGCGCGTCTCACTCAATCGCGCAGATTAGTGGCGCGAGCCGGGGTTACGTGGTTGGCGTTGGGTTCGCGGAGCGAAACGAACGCAACCACTTCCCCGGCTAAGCCAATCATCCAGCGATGAGTGCAAGCGCGTCCCATTCGCCCCGCGCTTAGCCCCCCTTGGGCCCACCGGCCAGGCATATTAAAGAAGGGAGCGGTACCATGACCCACGCCTATTTGTTGCCCCATCCCCCCCTTGCCTTGCCCGGCATCGGGCGCGGCGAGGAGCAAAAAATCGCCAAAACCCTGGCGGCTTTGGACGAGGTGGCCACGGAAATCGCCGCCATCGCCCCGAAGACCTTGGTTTTCATATCCCCCCACACCACGGTGTACGGGGATTATTTTCATATTTCGCCGGGCGAGAGAGCCACCGGGGATTTCGCCCGCTTTGGCGCGGGGGATATTAAAATGGCTGTGGAATACGACATACCCCTTGGGGAGGAAATCGCCCGGGTGGCCAAAGAAAATAATCTCCCCGCCGGTGGGGAGGGCGAAGGCGACCCCGCCCTGGACCATGGCGTGATGGTGCCCCTCTGGTATATCTGCCAGCGGTATACGGACTGTAAAATCCTGCGCATTGCCCCCTCCGGCATGGACGCGCAAGCCCATTACCGCATGGGGCAATGCATAGCCATCGCTTGCCAAAACCTCTACGGTAACGCTCCCACAGTGCTAATCGCCAGCGGGGATTTGTCCCACAAGCTGGCTGACCGGGGGCCCTACGGCTTCGCCCCGGAGGGGCCCGCCTTCGACCAGGCCGTCTGTGCCGCCTTCCAAAAGAGGGATTTACAGCTCCTTTTCGACGACGCCTACGCCCTGCGCCGGGAAGCCGCCGAATGCGGCCTCTCCCCCTGTATGATGCTGGCGGGGGCCATGCACCGCAAGGAAGTCCAAAGCCGCCTCCTTTCCTATGAGGGGCCCTTTGGGGTGGGGTACGCGGTGGCGCGCTTGGCGGTCTGCCCCTACCGCACTTTGGCCCGCCACGCCCTGGAGAGCCGCGTACTCGGGAACGCTCCCTCCTTGCCGCCGGGGCTCCCCTCTGCCCTTACCGGCCGCCAAGCCGGAGCCTTTGTTTCCCTGCACATGGATGGGCGTCTGCGCGGGTGCATCGGCACCATTGCCCCCACCTGCGATAATTTAGCCCTGGAAATCATGCAAAACGCCGTGTCCGCCGGACTGCGGGACAACCGCTTCTCCCCCGTCACCACGGAGGAACTGCCCCAGCTCACCTACAAGGTGGACGTCCTGGCCCCGCCCGAGCCCATTACCGGCCCGGAGGCATTGGACGTACACCGCTACGGCGTGATAGTCACCAGCGGAATCCGCCGGGGTCTGCTCTTGCCCAACCTGGACGGCATCGACTCCGTGCCCCAGCAAATCGCCATCGCCTGTCAAAAGGCCGGTATCCACGCCACCGACCCCATCGAACTGCAACGCTTCGAAGTAATACGGCATGAATAGCACCCGCTGTACCCTCTGCCCCCACCACTGCACCCTCCCAGAGGGCGGGAGCGGTTTCTGCGGCGTGCGAACCAACCAAAAAGGCCGTATCCAGTCTGAAACCTACGGCCTTGTTTCCGGCGTCGCTTTGGACCCCATCGAAAAGAAGCCCCTGTACCACTTTCATCCCGGCGCGCAGATACTTTCCGTGGGGGGCTTCGGGTGCAATATGCGCTGTCCCTTCTGCCAGAATCACAATATAGCCAGCCCGCCACCCAATCCGGCTCCCTTTCACGCCCGGGGCGGCAAACGCCTTCCCCCGGAACAGCTGGCCCTTCTGGCCCAAAAATACGCGCCCCAGGGCAACATCGGCGTGGCCTACACCTACAACGAACCCCTGATAAACTACGAATATGTACTGGACTGCGCCAAGGCCGTGAGCAACCTATCCATGAAAAACGTCCTCGTCACCAACAGCCTACTCAACCCCAAGCCCTTCGAAAACCTCCTCCCCTACATCCACGCCATGAACATCGACCTGAAGGGCTTCTCCGAGGAATTTTATAGCAAATTAACCTATGGGGGAACGCTCCCGGAAACGGAGCCGCCCCGGGATTTCCCCGCTTTGGCCACGGTCAAAAACACGATTACCCAGGCACAGCGGCACTGCCACATCGAAGTCACAACCTTGGTCATCCCCGGCGAAAACGAAGCCCACATCGAGCCCATCGCCCAATGGCTGGCCCAGCTCTCCCCGGAAATCCCCTATCACCTTTCCCGCTTCTTCCCGAGGCACAACTACGCGGACAAAGCCCCCACCCCAAAGGAAACCCTTCTGCGCCTGGCCAAAGCCGCCCGCAAACATCTCCAATATGTCTATATAGGGAACGTTTGACAGTAAGAATTACCCCTCCGTTGCCTACCCTTCCGTTGCGATAAACTGCTGTATCATAGCGGCTACGTCCTTTGTCAATTGCTCCAGCTCGGCAATCATGGGTACGATGTCTTCCCCGTTCTTGGCGCGGGTCTCCATGTCCCCGGTAAGCTTTTGCATAGTGGGGAAGCCCAGATTCCCCGCCGTGCCCTTCAGCGCGTGGGCGGCAAAGCCGATGGCCTCAATATCGCCGGATTCTGTGGCTTTTACCAAATCCTCGGTCATTTTCTGCAATTTGAAACGCCCCAGCATGGTGATATAGAGCTTCTTGTTGTTCATCACCCGCTTGATGCCTTCCTCCGCTTCGATGTGGGGCAAGTATGCGTCATAGCTAGCCATTTATATTTCCTCCTCCTCTTTACTTTCGTCGTCGTGCACCTCCGGGCCCGCCGCGCCGTCCACGATTTTCGCCAGGGCAACCACGGTGGTGCCTTCGTCCATATTAATCAGCTTAACCCCGGAGGCATACCGCCCCTGGACCGAAATATCCGCTATGCGAATACGGATAATCACGCCCTCGGAGTTAATCAGCATCAGCTCGTCGTTCTCGTTGTCCTCGCCGCTGGCGGTGATGCCCACCAAAGAGCCCGTACGCTCGTTGGGCTTGTATACGATAAGGCCCATACCCCCCCGGCTCTGGCCCCGGCAGTCTTCCAGCCGTGTCAGCTTGCCATAGCCCTTGGAGGAAACCAGCAGTACCTGCTCGTCAGCCACGGTGGCACCCACCACCCGGTCATGCACCCGCAATTTAATGCCGCGCACCCCGCTGGCGGTACGCCCCATGGCACGCACCTGCTCCTCGGCGAAGCGGATGCCCCGCCCCAGCTCCGTAGCCAGGAAAATTTCCCGTTGCCCGTCAGAGCGCAGTACCGCTATCAAATCATCGTCTTCCCGGATATTGAGGGCGATAAGCCCGGCCTTGTTGATATGGGAAAAGGCGGAAAGCCGGGTACGCTTCACCACCCCTTTGCGCGTGACCATAATCAAAAATTCATCCTCGGGCATCCCCGCGCCTTCGGCGGTCATGGATATGGGTATCATGGCGGCGATGCTTTCCCCGCCATTGAGATTAAGCAGATTTACCAAGGCCATACCCCGTGCGGTGCGCCCGGCCAGGGGTATCTCAAAGGCGCGCATCCGGTACACCCGGCCAAAATTGGTGAAGAACAGAATCTGGTCGTGGGTGCTGGACACGAACAAATCCTTCACCCAGTCCTCCTCCCGGGTCTTCAAGCCCACCACTCCCCGGCCTCCCCGGCCCTGGGCGCGGTAGGTATCCAATGGAATGCGCTTGATGTAATTCAAATGGGAGAGGGTAATCACGCTCTCCTCCTCGTCGATTAAATCCGCGTCCAGTATTTCCCCTACGTCGTGCAAAATCGCCGTGCGGCGTTCGTCGCCAAACTTTTTCTGGATGGCGGTAATCTCTTCGGCCAATACCTCCAGTAGCCGGTTGGCATCGGCAAGAATATGCCGTAGCTCGGTGATGAAGGCCATCAGCTCGGCGTGTTCGGTCTCCAGCCGCTCCCGCGCCAGCCCCTGCAAGGTACGCAGACGCATATCCAGGATGGCCTTGGCCTGCACTTCCGTGAAGCCGAAGCGTTCCATTAAGCGGGGCAGGTTTTCGCTGTCGTCGCGGCCGCTACGGATAATACGGATAATTTCATCAATATGGTCCAGGGCCTTCAGCAAGCCCTCCAATATATGGGCGCGGCATTCGGCCTTGTCCAAATCAAAGCGGGTGCGCCGGGTAATGACGTCCTTCTGGTGGTAAATATAATGCTCAATCAGCTCGGCCAGGTTGAGCACCTTGGGCTCGTTGTTGACCAAGGCCAGCATGGTGATGCCATAACTAGTTTGCAAGCTGGACAATTTATACAGCTGGTTCAAAATCACGTTGGCGTTGGCGTCCTTGCGCAACTCGATAACGATGCGCACCCCGTTGCGGTTGGATTCGTCCCGGATGTCGGTGATGCCGTCAATTTTCTTATCCTTCACCAAATCGGCGATTTTCTTCACCATTTCCGCCTTGTTCACCTGATAAGGCACGGCGGTAACGCGAATTTGCTCCCGGTTGCTTGATGCACCCGGCATAGGCTCAATGACTACATCACCCCGGAGCACCACCCGCCCGCGCCCGGTCTTATACGCCTCCCGGATGCTGGCCGTGCCCAAAATCCCGCCTCCGGTGGGGTAGTCCGGGGCTTTCACAATATCAATAAGGGTGCCCAGGGAGGTCTCCCGCCCTTCGCGCATGTCGGCCACCCGGGTCAGAATGGCGGAAATCACGTCGGTCAGGTTATGGGGCGGGATATTCGTGGCCATGCCCACAGCGATACCCGTAGAGCCATTAACCAGCAAATTGGGGAACCGGGCCGGCAACACACTGGGCTCCTGATACGACCCGTCATAGTTGTCCACGAAGGTGACGGTTTCCTTTTCGATATCCTGCAACATCTCCATGGAAAGCCGGGTCAGCTTGGCCTCGGTATACCTGTCCGCCGCGGGCTCGTCCCCGTCCATGGAGCCGAAATTCCCATGGCCGTCCACCAAGGTATAGCGGATGGAAAAATCCTGGGCCATGCGCACCATGGCATCATAGATGGCCTTGTTCCCGTGGGGATGATAGTTACCCATGGTGTCGCCCACGATTTTGGCCGACTTCCGGTACCCGCCGCCGGGATTCAAATTCAATTCCTTCATGGCATACAAAATACGCCGGTGCACGGGCTTCAAGCCGTCACGCACATCGGGCAACGCCCGGGACATAATCACACTCATGGCATAGGTGATAAAGGATTCCTGCATTTCCCTGGCGATGTCAACGCCTTTTATCCGGTCGGTCATTAGTCGCTCCTTTTACACATCCAGATTCTTAACCATCAGCGCAAATTCCTGTATAAATTCCCTTCTCGGCTCCACCTTGTCCCCCATGAGCTGGGTGAAAATCATGTCCGCGGCCAAGGCGTCGTCCATGTTTACCTTGCGCAGGACGCGCTTGTCCGGGTCCATGGTGGTGTGCCAAAGCTGGTCGGCGTTCATTTCGCCCAGGCCCTTGTAGCGTTGGATGGGCCTGATGCCCTCCCGGCCAATGCGCTCCAGCAAGGCGGCCAGCTCCTCGTCGGAATAGGCATAGTATTCCTGCTTGCCCTTCTCCACCTTGTATAGCGGCGGCTGGGCGATATAAATATTCCCCTCGGTAATCAAATCCCGCATGAAGCGGAAAATAAAGGTGAGCAACAAAGTGCGGATATGGGAGCCGTCCACGTCGGCGTCGGTCATGAGGACAATTTTATGGTAGCGCAGTTTCGAAATGTCAAAGTCCTCGTGGATGCCCGTGCCCACGGCGGTAATCATGTCCTTGATAATGGCGTTGGAGAAAATCTGCTCGGGCCGCGCCTTTTCCACGTTCATGATTTTGCCCCGCAACGGGAGAATGGCTTGGGTAGTGGGGGTACGTGCCTGCTTGGCGGAGCCGCCGGCACTGTCGCCCTCCACGATATAGAGCTCGCACAAAGCCGGGTCCTTTTCCGAGCAGTCCGCCAGCTTGCCGGGTAAGCGGCCCCCCTCCAGCACGGTCTTGCGTACCTTTTCGCGGGCTTTTCTTGCGGCTTCCCGGGCGCGGGCGGCCAGGAGGGACTTCTCCACGATGACCTTCCCGAAGCCGGGATGCTCCTCCAGGAAAATGGCAAATTGCTCGGAAAGTACGGATTCCACAGCGGTGCGGGCCTCTGAGTTCACCAGCTTGCCCTTGGACTGGGAATCGAATTGGGGCTCTTCCATTTTAATTGAAAGCACGGCAGTGAGCCCCTCGCGCACGTCCTCGCCGGAAAGGGGCTTGTCGGTTTCCTTGAGCAGATTAAATTTCTTCGCGTAGTCGTTGAGGGTCTTGGTCAAAGCGGCGCGAAAGCCCGTGATATGGGTGCCGCCGTCGTGGGTATTAATATTATTTACAAAGGAATAGGTGGATTCCTGATACCCGTCGGTATGCTGCATGGCCACCTCTACCAGCACATTCTCGTACTTGGCGGTGCAATAAAAAATCTCGTCGGTAATGGGGGTTTTATTTTTATTGATATGCTCCACAAACTGGCTGATGCCGCCTTCGTAGCAGTATTCACGCTGGCGGGTTTTTGCCGGGCGCATGTCGTATAGGCTGATTTTCAAGCCCTTGGTCAGGAAGGCGGTTTCTTGCAGGCGTTGCTTCATGGTATCGAAATTAAATTCCAGCACCTCGAAGATTTCCGGGTCGGGCTTGAAATGCACAAAGGTTCCCGTAATGTCCGTATCCCCCACCACGGTCAAATCCTTCACCACCAGGCCCCGGGAAAGCTGTAATTCGTGAATCTTCCCTTCGGTATGCACCTGGACGATGAGCCATTCGGAAACGGCGTTCACCACACTCGCGCCCACGCCGTGAAGCCCGCCGGAAACCTTGTAGCCGCCATTGCCGAATTTGCCCCCGGCATGAAGAATGGTATATACCACCGTCACCGCAGGGAGCCCCGTCTGGGCCTGTATACCCACGGGTATGCCCCGGCCGTTGTCCCGCACGGATACGCTATTGTCCGGGTGGATGGTTACGGTAATTTCGTCACAGGCGTCCATGAGGGCCTCGTCCACGGCATTGTCCACGATTTCGTTGACAAGCTGATGCAAGCCCTTCTCGTTGGTGCCGCTTATATACATGCCGGGGCGGCGGCGTACGCCCTCCAGCCCTTCCAGTACTTGAATGTTCTCTGCTGAGTAGTCGGACATTTCATGGCTCCTTTGCATTTCTTATTACATAATTTTCCCATTTTTGATATGGATAATCCGGTGCTCCTTGATTCCCTTGGTCAGCTCCAGCCCCGTACAGGTCAACAATGTCTGCACATCCTGTACCTGGGAGAGCAAAAAGGCTTGCCGGCCGGCGTCCAATTCGCTGAACACATCGTCCAGCAAAAGAATGGGGGAGGTGCCCGTACGGCTGCCCATGAGCTCGATTTCCGCCAGCTTTACCGAAAGGGCCGCCGTGCGTTGCTGGCCCTGGGAGCCGAAGCTCCGGGCGGATATCCCCTGTAGTGTGAAAAGTACGTCGTCCCGGTGGGCCCCTACGGAAGTGGAGCCCAAGGTTATATCCCGCTGGCGATGCTTGTCCAGCGCGGTGGCAAAGCTTTCCGGGTCGGACACGCCGGGCTTGTATTCCAAGGTCAGCTTTTCCTTCCCCTGGGTGATTTCCCCGTGGATTGCCCGGGCGATGCTTGAAATCCGGTCTACAAATTTCTCCCGGGTTCTCATCACTTTAAGGCCGTGCTGTACCAGTTGCGCGTCCCACACGCAAAGGCTGTCCAGCTGGTTCTTTTCCTTTTGCAAAGTCTTCAACAGGTGATTGCGCTGGCGCAAAGCACGGTGGTACTCCCGCAATTCCTGATAATACACCGGAGAAAGCTGACAGATTTCTATATCCATGAACCGCCGCCGCTCGGCAGGGCCGGCCTTTATCAGGCGCAAATCCTCCGGTGAAAAGCTTACGATGGGTACACGCCCGAACAATTCCCGGGTATTTTTAATGGGAACCCGGTCAAGGGAAATGGATTTGACACACTTGCTCCGGTTTTGCTCCACATGGGCATGTATGGTGAAATGTGAAAACACTGCCCTGGCCTGGGCCGTTTGGCCCCCGATGGGAATGAGCTCCCGGCAATGGTCTGCCCGCAAGGGCCGCCCTAGGGCGCAAAAATACACAGCCTCTAAGAAATTCGTCTTCCCTTGCGCGTTGTCGCCATACAAGATATTAATACCGGGAGAGAGCTCCGCCAGGGATATTTGCAAATTCCGAAAATTTTCCGCCGTCAGGTGGCGTATATGCATCTAGGCGGGGCCCCGCAGAGGCACAATGAGATATTTCTGGTCGTCCCGTGCGGTTTTGCTTCCGATGGGGACGGTTGTGCCGTCCTCCGTTTCCGTTACCAGGCCGCGCACGGTGCACGCGCTTTTCGCCCCGGTAAATTTGATAACCACTTTATCCTCGTCGATGGCGCGCAAAGCGTCGATGATATAGCGCGGGTTAAAGTAAATAATTAAATCCTGCCCTTCCCTTTCGCAGGGGATTTCGTCATGGGCGTGGCCGCGCTCGGCGGTGCTGGCGGTTACAATCAATTCCGTTTCCGTCATTTCCAGTTTAATGGGCACCAGCTTATTCTCCCCGGCCACAAGTAAGGCACGCTCCAGGGAATTTAACAGCTCCGCCCGCCCCACGGTGAGCAAGGTATTGAAATCCTCATTGAAAATCTGGTCGTACCGGATGAAATCACCCACCAGCAACCGCGAGACAAAAGTAAAATCCGCTGTATCGAATACCACCCGGTTATCCGTAAAATAAAAGGTCACCTCGGCTTCCTCGTCCCCGGGCAACACCCGGCTCAGCTCATGCAGAGCCCGTGCTGGGATTACCGCACTGTGCTCCCCTTGCTCCGGCGGGGAAAATACATGGGAGCGATAGGAAATACGGTGCATATCCACACTCACCACCTGCAACAACCCGCCCTTTATGTCAAACAATTCCCCGGTTAAAATCAGTTTACTCTGGTCCATGGAAACACTGAAAATCGTATGCCGTATCATATCCCGCAGTGTAGTGGTTTTCATCCGGTGCCGCACGCTTACATGCTCCAGCTCATGCTCGGGAATCAGGGGAAACTCCTCTCCCGGCAGACCAAATATCTTCATGCGGGCGCGGCCGCTGGTCACTTCCGCCACGCCTTTTTCGTCCACCTCAATTTGAATTACGTCCCCCGGCATCTTACGCACAATGTCGGTAAAGAGCTTCGCGTTCAAGGCAATCATGCCCGGCACCTCCACGTCCGCTTCCATGACCGCCGTGGTGATGCTCATCTCCAAATCGTTGCCGCACAAAGTCAGCCCCTTGTGGGTCTGGGTAAACAGCAACACACATTCCAAAATGGGCTTGGTCGTCCGGGCGGAAACCGCACGCCCCACCAAGTTCAGCCCTTCCAGCAATATACCCTTGTCGCAGTTTAATTTCATAACGGCTCCTTTCCATGCACAGGCAAATATGTATTTTATATCATTATATATTATATTACATAACTACTTTGTTGGCTCCGGGTAAGTGGGGAGGGAATGAATGGGACGCGCTGGCACTCATCGCTGGATGATTGGCTTGGCCGGGGAAGTGGTTGCGTTCGTTTCGCTCCGCGAACCTAACGCCAACCACATAACCCCGCCCCGCGCCACTAATCTGCGCGAGTGAGTGAGACGCGCTTACCCTTTCATTCCCTCCCCACTCACCCTTAGTCAGCGAGGTGATTATATATATATTATATTGATTAGTAGCAGTAGTAATAGGGGCTGTTAATTGGTGGAAAAGCCCGGCGAAGCCTTACACAGTACGCTTTTGCCCTGTTGAATCCCCTGTCGAAAAGCCGGGGATAAATCATTGGCTTTTCCCCTCTTTCCACAAGAGGTATTTTACCCTATTTTTATTCACATTTCATCCACAGCGCATTCCACAAAGTAATTTTTTCCTTTGGGAGGGGTTTGCCTGGGATAGGGGAGTATAGATGTAATGGCAAGCGCGTCTCACGCAATTGTGCAGATTAGTGGCGCGGGACGGGGTTATGTGGTTGGCGTTAGGTTCGCGGAGCGAAACGAACGCAACCACTTCCCCGGCCAAGCCAATCATCGCACAATGCGTGCCAGCGCGGTCATTACATCTATACTCCCCGTATTTCATTCCCCTTTTATCGTCCGCTCCAGCTCCGCCACGGTTTCGCGCAGTTTTTCGTCGTATTCCAGCTCGTTGGCGATTTTGTCGCAGCTATGGATGACCGTGGTATGGTCAAAGCCGCCGAAGAAGTTGCCCACATCCGGGAGGGAGACTTCCAGTAGCTTGCGGCACAGGTACATGGCGATTTGGCGTGGGAAGACGATTTTCTGGGTGCGGCGGCGGCTGTTGAGTTCCTCCGGGGTAAGCTTGAAATGAGCGGATACGATTTTTTGTATATAGGGCACGGTGATGACCGGCGGGATGTGGCCCTTGAGCTGGTCCTTGAGGGCGGTTTCGGCCAGGTCCAGGGAGATGGGGACTTTTGAGAGGCGGGCGTAGGCGGTGATTTTATTCAACGCGCCTTCCAGGTCGCGGATATTGGAAACCACGTTGCGCAGGATAAATTCCTTGACTTGGACGGGGATGTCGATTTGCTCCCGGTGGAGCTTTTTTTCCAGGATGGCGGCCCGGGTTTCGTAATCGGGCATGGTGATGTCCACCTGCAGGCCCATGGCGAAGCGGGAGGTTAGGCGTTCCTCCAGGCCGGTGAGCTTATTGGGGGGCAGGTCGCTGGTGATTACGATTTGCTTGTTGTTGCTGTAGATGTCGTTGAAGGTATGGAACATTTCCTCCTGGGTGCCGTCCTTGCCCTCCAGAAATTGCACGTCGTCTATCAGGAACAAGTCACAGTCCCGGTATTTGAATTTGAATTGCAAGGCGGTCTGCTCCCGGATGGCGGTGACGAACTCGTTGGTAAAGGTCTCTGAGGAAATGTAGCGGACTTTCAAATCCGGGTTTTGCTCCACCACCTGGTTGCCTATGGAATGCAAAAGATGGGTTTTGCCCAGGCCCACGCCGCCGTACAGGAATAAGGGGTTGTACCCCGTGGTGCCCAAGGTTTCCGCCACGGCCTGGGCCGCGGCAAAGGCAAGCTGGTTGCATTTGCCCTCCACGAAGGATTCAAAGACATAGTGGTGGCGGAGGTTGGTTTTGGTGTAATTGTCATGCTTCCGGCGGTTGGGGCCCGATTCGGTCAGGTCTTCGGGGGAGATGATGCGCACATCCAAGCCGTTGTTGCCCATGACGGTGGAGAGGCTGTCTTTGATGTAATACATGTACCGCTTGACGATGGTGGGCTTGTGGAAGTCGTCGGGGGTCTTCAGATAAAACACGTCGTTCTCAAAGGAGTGGGGCGTCATGGGCTTTATATAGGCTTCAAAGGTAGCCTGCGCCACGGATGATTCCAACAGTTTGAGCATTTTGGACCAAATCGTACGTAAATCCATGAGAACCCTCGCTTTATCCACAGTGATTTCCACAGGCTGTTAATAAATATCCCGTAAGCGTTTTTGTCGCCAGTCTAGTATAACAAAAAAATAACATACATTCCACACGCACTCCACAGGAAAGTCACATAAAATTAACAAGGCTGTTCACATTTTTGGACATAGCTACATAGGATAGAACAGCACCTACAGAAAAACGATTTGGGGGGAGAGCCATGCGCACGTTTTCCGTGGTTGGCGGGGACAAGAGGAATGCCGCTCTGGCCGAGATGTTATATAAGCAGGGGCATCAGGTGAAATTGTATGGCTTCGTCAACTACGAGCGGGAGCTGTCCATGCAGTGCAAGAACTTAGAGGAAGCGATAGCCTGTGCGGACTATATCATCGGGCCCATACCCTGTGCGCACCATGGCGGCACCCTGAACGCCCCCTTTCACAACGCGCCGATTTTCGCCCAGGAATTGTTTGGTCTGCTCAAGCCGCACCAGATTTTTATGGCGGGATATATGAAGCCGGAGATATTCGCCATGGCCAAAGCGCACAATGTCCGCGCCTTGGATATGCTCCAGCGGGAGGAATTGCTGGTGGCCAACGCCATCCCCACCGCCGAGGGTGCCATTAAAATCGCCATCGAGGAAACGGATATCACCCTCCATGACAACCCCATGCTCATCATCGGCTACGGGCGCATCGGAAGCATACTGGCGGCCATGCTGCGGGGGATGGGTGCGCGGGTATGCGCGGTGGTCAATTCGAAGGCGGCGGCGGCGCGGGCGCGTTCGTGCGGGCATGAAGCGGTTTTCTTCGAAGACATGGAAGGCCGGCTGGCCCAGGCCGCCGTGATTTTCAATACCGTGCCGGAGATTTTGCTGGACGGGGGGAATATGGGGCACATCGACAAGAAAGCTTTGATTATTGACCTTGCCTCGCCGCCCTATGGGGTGGATGTGAACGCCAGCCGCGCCTTCGGCCTGAAGGTGCTGTTCGCCACGTCCTTGCCGGGGAAGATAGCCCCTGTGACCACGGCGGGCTATATCCTGGATACGGTGAACTATATTATTGAAGAAATGGAGGGGGGTACGATATGAATCCCTTTGAAAAGCTACGGGTGGGCTTCGCCCTCACCGGTTCGTTCTGTACCCTTGAGACGGCCTTTACCTGTATGGAGGCGTTGATTTTAAAGGGTGCGGACATCACCCCCATCATTTCCCACGCCACGGCCACCTTGGATACCCGCTTCGGCACCGCAGAGGAAACGAAGAGAAGGCTGACCTTGCTCACGGGCCGTCCGCCCCTTTCCACTGTTTCCGAAGCCGAGCCCATCGGGCCGGGCAAATTGTTGGATATATTGCTCATTCTGCCCGCCACGGGCAATACGCTGGCCAAGCTGGCCGCTGGCATCGCCGACACCGCCGTGACCATGGCGGCCAAGTCGCACCTGCGCAACAACCGGCCCGTGGTGCTGGCACTCTCCAGCAACGACGCGCTGGCGGGGGGAGCAAAAAATATCGGCCACCTGCTGAATACCCGCAATATCTATTTCGTCCCCTTTAACCAGGATGCCCCCGCAGAGAAGCCCCGCTCCATGGTCTTCCTCACAGGGAAAGTGATGCCCGCCATGGAGGCGGCCCTGAAAGGGGAGCAGGTACAGCCGATAATCGGGTGATAATTTTCATTTTATTTGGCTATATCGTCCCCTTTTTCTGTGCCTTTAGCTCCCGGCCTACCTTGCGGCGTACCCGCTGCAGGGTATTGTCCACGGATTTGAGGGGTTTGTTTAGGGTTTGGGCGATTTGGGCGTGGGACATGCCCTCCATGTGCAGCATGAGGACATCGTATTCCAGGGGGGAGAGGTTGCGCTGGATGAAGTGGGTGATGTCCTGGGAGGATTCCCGGCTGATGAGCAAGGCTTCGGGGTTTGAGCCGTTTTCCGGGGCTTCCTCGGCGCGTTCCAGGGTGAGGGAGTCGTTGAGGGGGGCGTGCTTTTGCCGGGTGGCGGCCTTGATGGCGGTGAGCATCTGCCGGTTGACGCATAGAGACGCGAAGGCGGAGAAAATGGGATTTTTCTCCGGCGCGTAGTCCAGGAAGGCTTTGTACAGGCCAATCATGCCTTCCTGAATCAGGTCGTCCCGGTCGCCGCCGGAGAGGAAATAGGCGGCGGCCTTGGCTTTCACCAAGGGCTTGAAGCGGGAGAGGAGGGCCTCCAGGGCGTCGGTGTCCCCTAAGCGGGCGGCTTGGATGAGCTGTTCATCCCTTGGGCTTGTCATAACGCATCTCCTCCAGTAGTTGGGCGGTTTTTTCGTCCACCAGGCCGATGAAGGGGTTATTTTTTACGGGGCGGTGCTGTAAAAAACGTACACGCATTTTTTCGCGGGCGGCTTCGATTTCGGTGAGCAATGCGTCGGCGGAGAGCTTCCGCGCCCCCTGCCCCAGTATAATCATCTGCTCCAGCACATCGGAGGTGGCCACGGTGACTTTGTCGGCCCGGGCGCGGGCCATGGTATAGGCGGCGCGTTCTATGTAATGGTCGGCGGTTTCTGCTTCTTTGGTGAAGACAACCTTGATAGTATAGTAATCGGTAACGCTCCCAATGCCACCGCTCACCAAATGGGCGTCGAAGACCACGATAATGCGATACATACTCAACGCCTTAAACTCGCACAGCAAATCGCATAGCTTGAGCCGCGCCGTTTCCAGCGAGTCCCCGGCCATGCGGGTGAGGGCTTCGTCGGCATGGATAATATTGTACCCGTCCACCAGCAGATAGTGCGCCACGCCGCTCCTCCCTGTTCGGTTATTAATTAACGGGGACGCTGTCCCCGCGCCCCGCCCCCCGCTGGCGCACCACCTCGTAAACCAGCACCCCCGCCGCCACGGACACATTCAAGGAGCCGATTTTCCCCAGCATAGGTATGCCCACGGCAAAGTCCGCGTGCTGACGCACCAGCCGGCTCACGCCCTCCCCCTCCGCCCCCAGCACCAAAGCCACGGGCCCGGAAAGGTCAGCCTCGAACAGACTCTTTTCCCCCGTACCGGCGCAAGCAATCCAAAGCCCGGCCGATTTCAGCTCCTCCAGCGCACGGGTAATATTCGGCACCCGCGCCACCGCCATATGGGTAATGGCCCCGGCAGAAGTCCGCGCCACGGTGGCGGTCAAGCCCACCGCCCGCCGCTTGGGCACAATTATTCCATGAACCCCCCCCGCCTCCGCGCTACGCATCACCGCACCCAGGTTGTGTGGGTCAGTCACGCCGTCCAGCACAATGACAAAGGGCGGCTCGCCCCGCTCCCGGGCGATGGCCAAAATATCCGTAATAGTCACATAGGGCACCGCCGGACACAGAGCAATCACCCCCTGATGGTGCCCCGTCTCCGAAAGCTCGTCCAGCTTGGCTTTGTCCGCTTCCTGTACCACGATTTTCTGGGCGCGGGCCTTGGCGGCGATGAGGCGAAGGGTACCCTCCAAACGGGTCGCCCCACCCGCGCTCCCCTCCGGGGCAGCATGGCGGTGCTTGCCGTCCACACGCAACAAAATGCGGTCGATGGGCTTCTCATGATTTAAAGCTTCCAGCACGGCCTTGCGGCCTTCCAGAATTAATGATTGAGGGGCGATTTCCATGGGAGTCAGCTCACTTTGCAGAAATTATTAACCGGCTATACGATGAGTGTAGGCCATTTGCCCGCCGGTGTCAAAGCCTTGTACACGGGGCAAAAACATAGTATATTCTCAAAAACCGCACAAAATCAACCAAGGAGGTATCCTATGGAAAACCTGAAAGGCACCAAAACCGAACGCAACCTAGCCGAAGCCTTCGCCGGTGAGAGCCAAGCCCGCAACAAGTACACCTATTTTGCCGCCAAGGCGAAAAAGGAAGGCTACGAGCAAATCGCCGCCCTCTTCGAGGAAACCGCGCTCAACGAGAAGGAGCACGCCAAAATCTGGTTCAAGCTCCTGTGCGGGGGCGACATCCCCTCCACGGTGGAAAATCTGAAGGCCGCCGCATCGGGGGAAAACTTCGAATGGACGGATATGTACAAGCGCATGGCCGCCGAGGCGCGTGAGGAAGGCTTCGATAAGATTGCCTACCTATTTGACGCGGTGGGCAAAATCGAAAAGGAACACGAGGAACGCTACCTGACCCTGCTGAAAAACATCGAAACCGACCAAGTCTTTGCCAAAAAGGAAAAACAGGTATGGATTTGCCGCAACTGCGGCCACCTCCACGATGCACCCGCCGCACCCAAGGTATGCCCGGTGTGCGTCCATCCCCAAGCCTTCTTCGAGCTACGCGCAGTAAACTATTAACCCATAAAAGGCGGCGAAGCCATGAAAACGATTACCGTGAAGCAAGCACTCGAACAGGTGCAAAGCGGCTGTCACATCGCGTCGGCCTTGGGCGCGGCAGAGGGGCAAGGTTTCCTGAGTGAACTGCATACCGTGGCGGAGCGCGTCCGGGGCACGGCCCAATTCCCTGGCGATTCGGCGTCGTGCATCACCGTTACGTCCTGTCTGTCCCTGCGCAGTTATCCCTACCTGGAGCCGGCCTACCGGGAGACCTTCCTGACGGAGAACATCTTCTTTTCCCCCCCCACCCGGGCGGCCTATAGCGCGGGCAATGTGTCCTACATCCCCTGCCATTTGCGCCTGTGCGGGGTAAACCGGCTGGCCCACACCAAGCCGAATATCTTCATCGGTACAGCCACCCCTCCCGACAAGCATGGCTTCGTCAGCCTTGGGGTAAGCAATTCCTACGAAAAGCGTATGCTACAGCAAGCCGATATCGTCATCCTGGAAATCAACCCCCACTACCCGCGCACCTTCGGCGATTTGGAAGTACACATCAGTGCCGTGGATTACTGCATCGAAGCGGATTATCCCGTACCCACCCTCCCCGACGCCCCCGTCACGGAAAACGACAAAATCATCGGCAAGCTCATCGCCGACTATATCCAGGACGGGGACTGCCTGCAATTCGGCATCGGCGGCATCCCCAATGCCGTGGCCGAAGCCCTGGCCGGCAAAAAGGACCTGGGCATCCACACCGAGATGCTCTCCACCGGCCTGGTCAAGCTGGTAAAGTCCGGCGTCGTCACCAACGCCCGCAAGACCAAGTTCCCCGGCAAGACCATCGCCACCTTCGCCTTGGGCACCCGGGAAGTTTACGACTATATCCACGACAACCCCAGCGTTCTCCTCTTCGACGCCAACTATGTAAACGACCCCTATGTTATCGCCCGCAACGACAACCAAGTCTCCATTAACACCACCATCGAAATCGACCTCACCGGCCAATGCTGCTCCGAGTCCATCGGCCCCCGGCAATATAGCGGCACCGGCGGCCAGGTAGATACCGTCACCGGTGCGCAAAAGGCCAGGAACGGACGCTCCTTCATCGCCCTCTATTCCACGGCCATGGTGAAAACCGCCGAAGGCGGCCACAAGGCCCGCATCTCCAAAATCGTCCCCTCCCTGAAGCTGGGGGCCACCGTGTCCCTCCAGCGCAACGACGTGGACTACGTAGTCACGGAATACGGCGTGGTCAACCTCAAGGGCACCAGCATAAAGGAACGGGCGAAACGCCTCATCTCCATCGCCCACCCCGAATACCGGGAGGAACTCACCGCCGCCGCCCGGGAGCTGATGCTGTAACAAGAAAGGAGAACTAATGATGGCACAATCCAACATGGAACTAAGAGTGGCACAAAAAGATAAGCTGTTCACCCTATACCGTTTAAAAAAGTGGAACAAGGGGATAACGGTAAAAGGACTGGACGTAGACATCATTGAAACCGAGGCCGTCATGGAGCAGGAAGATGTGGCCTTGGTGAAGGAAAAGATAAACGAGTTGCCCGATTAAAGTAAAAGAGTGGGGCTGTCTTGTGGAAAAACCTCGGGGGCTTCACCCCCGAACCCCCACAAGGGGACAATGTCCCCTTGACCCCATTCATGGAAACCGCGCAAATGCGCGGTTTCCGTTGAAGTTTTGATGAAACTTTTTCAAAAGTTTCTGGGGGTGCGGGGGCAAAGCCCCCGGGGTTTTTTCCACAAAACAGCCCCATATTACCAGTTTACGCGCTGTGTCTTTGCAATTCGGCCTTCAAGTTGGCAACTTCCATAGCCAACATTTTCGCCTTCCGTTCTTCTCTGGTGTGTGCGCGGTGCTTGTTAAGCCTGGGCAGGGCGTATTGGCACACGTGGATGACATAGCCCGTTACCCACGCGCCCAGCACGAACATAACAAAGGCAATGGCCCCGGTGGTCGCATCATCCAATATCAGCGTAATAAAGCCGAACAATAAAAACCAGCCGGGAATAAACGCTATGGAGTGAAATATAAACCGCTTGCGCTGGGTTATCCGCTTTGCCGCCAGCTCCACCAGCCAGCCGTCATCGTGTTCTTCCTCCTGCATGGCTATGGCCTCCAGGCTTTCGGCACCCGGCGCAAAACGTATGGATTTATAGCTGTCATCCACCCACGAAGCCCGTTGTTTCTTTACAAGCTGTCTTGCCCTTTTTATATATGTTTCCCCGATTTTTACATCATTGGAATCATACAATATAACCTTACCGTCCATGCGATGCCTCCTTATTTTTGGAATAGGTGTCTCCATACGCCTTTCTGTTTTTACACAAGCAACCAGCCTGTGTCTTTGGGTGTCGTCCCCTGCGCAAAATAAATATACGACAAAAATTACGTATAGTCCAATACGTAAAAAACCGCCCGCTTGTAAATACAAACGGACGGCTTTTTTAGTTCACTTACGCCACCTCTGGCGGCGCGATAATCGCTTGACGGGACACGGTTACAAGTTGGGCGCGTACCAGCTTTACCAGAGAGCCGGTTTCTGCATCGAAGGGGTCGGCGGATATCATCATGTTGGCCGCGGCGGTAACGGCTTGCTCATTGATGCCGGCGCGGGGGTCGTTGACAGACACAACCCGGTTGCGCCCCCGGGACGTACGGAACGTTAGTTGACAGGTTTCCTGCATTTTGCTCACCTCCTTTTCCAGTGACGTAAAACTCGCGGGTATTTTCCGGGTAGCAGAAAATTCACTTATTCCCTATCGTACTTTCTACCACACCGAGAAAACTTGCACCTTAACGATTTGGGCGCGGTCTTCCTCGGCTTGGAAGGCGTTGAGTTGACGGGCAAGGGCATACAGCTCTGCGTCGGATGCGGTCTGGTCGAAGCGGCTGAAGGTAAACTGGCCCGGGTCATAGCGAAGTACGAGGCTTGTCTTATCCAAGTTCATGTAAGTTCCTCCTTTCTGTTAGATTTGTGTTGGGTGTTGGGCTTACACGATGTCAAGCCGGTGGGTGGTTACGATTTCCATGCTTCTGACAGCGGCAGGACGGCCAAAGCCGGTCAAAATGGTGCCGCCAGCAATCATGGCTTCCATTACCTCGCGAGCCGCGGGCTCGCTCTTGTTGAGCCGGGCGCGGGGAATGGTGATGCGGATGGTTTCGTCGGTATTGGAACGGAATTGCAATACCGCGCTGTGGGTCGTTGTGGGTGCGCTCATGGGTTCACCTCCTTTCGTTTGGGATGGGGCAGTCTTGCTTCACTGCTGTTGGGCTTAGGCTTGCGCTTCGGCCAGTTGGGTGGTAACGGTTAGGAAACCGTTGCCCACGGGAAGCCCACGGATAAGGCTGACAGATTCAATGAATAGTTCAGCCGACTCCCTGTTGATGCCGGGCTCGATGCGCTGGTACCTTTGGATGACCTCGTCGAGGATGTTGGTAATCCTAAGATGGGCGCGCAGTGGGGTGCTGGTGACGTTCATGGTTTCACCTCCTTTCGGAATGGACTCGACGAGACCGAACAAGTGTTCCGTTCGCCGGTGAGGCCATTATACAATAGACAAACCGGACATTTGTTCAGATTTTGTCTGAGAATTTGTCCGGTTTTTATTTTGTTGAGCCATAAAAAAACCCCCGTTCACGGGGGCGGGGCATTTCGGGATATTTTATCTCCAGGTGATTTGCCGGGCTTGACAGGGTTCCTTCATTATTAATGAGGCGATGGGGTTGAAGGCTTCCGGTGGGCCGCTTACGTAGTATTCGTGGGTGGGCGGGGGGGAAGAGGGGGGGCACAGCAGCGCGCGGGCGTTAAGCTGTGCGGCGGCATGGTGTGCCGTGCTTTCGGAGAGGTCGATGAAATGTACTTGGGGGAGGACATGGCGCAAAGTGTCCGTGAACAGGGGATAGTGGGTACAGCCCAGTATCAAGGCGTCGATTTTACCGCGCCAGTCGGAAAGGTAGGTCTCTGCCGCCCAGCGGATGAGCTTGCCGGAGAAGAGCCCTTTTTCCGCCATGGGCGCGAAGAGGGGGCAGGCCCGGGCACAGATAGAAAGGCTGGGGCATTGCGCCTTCACCAGCTCCACGAACAAGCCCCGGTTGACGGTGGCGGCGGTGGCGATGAAGCCCATGCGGGTGTGGGGCTCATTGGTGGCTATTTTTACCGCTTCGGCCACGCCGGGGCGCAGTACGTCTATCAGCGGGAGGTGGGGGAACTCCGCCCCCAGGGTATCATAGGCCGTGGAGGAGCTGGAGCCACAGGCCAGCACCACGGCCTTTACGCCCTTGCCCAGGAAAAATTGAATGATTTGGCGGCTGTAGGCGCGCAGGGTTTCCGCGCTTAGGTTGCCGTAGGGGGCGCGGGCTGTGTCGCCCACGTAAAGGAGGGATTCGTGAGGGAGGATTGCCCGTAAAGCGCGCATGACCGTCAGCCCGCCTACGCCGGAATCGAGGATGCCCAGCGGGGCGCGTCCGGTCGCTCCCGTCACGACAGGAGTCGCTCGACCAGTTCCGTACGTGATATACCGCCGTGGGCCAAAAGCTTGGTAAAGAGACTGATTTTTGTGAAGCCGGGGACGGTGTTGACCTCGCTTAGGAGGATTTTGTTTTCCTCGGTGAGGAAGAAATCCACCCGGGCCATGCCGCGCCCGTCCACAGCACGGAAGATTTGCAAGGCGTAGCTTTGCATTTTTTCGGTGATTTCGGCGGGTAAGTCTGCGGGGTAGGGGGTTTGGGCGGTGCTTTTAACGTCGTATTTCGCCGCGTAATCGTAGAAGCCCCCTTCGGTGATGATTTCCCCCGGGACGCTGACGATGGCGTCCGCGCCTTCCCCCAGCACGCTCAACTCAAATTCCCGCCCGGTGACGGCCTTCTCCACAACGACTTTGGGCCCGTAGGAGAGGGCGTGGTCGATGGCGGCTTCCAGCTGTTTTTTGTTCTCCGCTTTAGAGATGCCCAAGGAAGAGCCCCCGGAGGCGTATTTCACGAAGCAGGGATATTTCAGCTTGGCGGCGATTTTGCGCAGGGCGGCCTTGCGCCTCGCCGGGTCGGTGAGGGCCTCCTTGTTGTATACCAGGTATTCCGCCTGGGGGATTTTGTGCGCCCGGGCGACGAGCTTGGTGAAGGATTTGTCCATACACACCGCGCTGGCAAGGACGCCGCAACCCACATGGGGGATGCCGGCCAACTCGCACAGCCCCTGAATGGTGCCGTCCTCGCCGCCCTGGCCGTGCAAAACGGGGAAGACCATATCAATGGGAATAATCTTTACCTTGTCGTTGACCATGCGGAGCAGGCCGCGGTTCACCCGGTCGGGGCTCAGAATGGCCGGCGTGCCGAACTTCTCCCAGTCGATGCCTTCGATATTGTCCAGCTTGCCGTCATACATCAGCCATTTGCCCTGCTTGGTAATGTACACGGGCACCACATTGTGCCCGCGAATGGCCCCGATAACCCACTGGGCAGACTTAACCGAAATTTCATGCTCGGGGGATGTGCCGCCGAAAAGTACGCATATATTCCTCAAAGTATGGCTCCCTTTCCATGTAACCCATTATTCCGTTATCTTACATTATATATGTTCAACTTGTAAATTGTTTCCATGGAGGGCTAGGGTACAGCAATGCATTAAATTCGTTGCCCACCAGCAGGATAATGGAGATGAGGTTTAGCCACAGGATTAAAATGAAGACCCCGGCGATACTGCCATAGACCGCCGGAAACTGGGAAAAATTTGCCATGAAGATGCCAAAGAGTGCGGAAGCGACGCTCCAGAGCGTGACGGTAAGGGCCGCGCCGGGAAGCACGTGGCGGAGCTTTAGCTTTACCGCGCAGGAGAATTTGTAGATGAGCATGGTGGTGAAGGTAAGGAGGGTGAGGGAGCCCACCACCCGGGCGGCGTTGAACAAGAAGCCCGGCGCGTTGGGGAGGAAAAAGGCCCATATCTCCGCGCCGAAAATCAAGGCCCCCGCCATAAACAAAATGGAGAGGGTGAAGAGGAGCATCAACGCCAGGCTCAGCAGTACGCGCTTTACCAGCCCCCGTGGGTCCTCCACCCCGAAGGCCCGGTTGATACAGCGTATTACAGCGCGGAAGCCGTTGGTGGTATTGTAGACGGCAAAAAACAGGCCCGTGGAAAGCAGTCCCCGGCTTTGGGCAAGGCTGAGCTCGGACAGGAAGTTGCGCACCAGCTCGGCCACGTCCTCCGGGAGCACGGCATAAAAATCCTGTAGCACCACGGATTCCTCCAATTGAAGGAATCCCACCAAGGCCATCAGGAAAACCAAAAAGGGAAAAAACGCGAGCAACACCCGGTAGGTCAGCTCCGCGCTCCGCGCCATGATGTCGTCGTTGCGGCATTTTTGTATGAGATTGATAATAAAAATGGCAATAGCCATACCCTGCCCCCATAAAGCAATAAAAAAGCACCGAAACAGCGGGCTTGTGCAACCCTGCTATTATGGTGCAATTAAATCACGATTTTATACTTGGGAGCACGCCCTAAATCAGGCAAAGCACGATGGCCAGGAGACCCAGCAACACGCCGCCGATTTTGGTCAGCCGCTCCAGGGAGCCTTCCATGGTGCGGCTCTTGTTCCTGTCCCAGTAGGTATCCGCCGCGTTGCCCATCCCCGCGATGGAGGACATATTCCCGGCGGAACGCTTTTTTTGCAACAATATGGCCGCGATTAGAGCCCCGCAACCTATCAGGTATAAGATGCTGACAATAATAAAGGGTACAGACATGTGGAACACCTCATTAAATGATTGTAAATAGAAACGCGGGGGATTCTACCACAGGAACGAAGGTTGCGCAAGCCAATCACCTCCCTTTCGCTTTACGGGTATCGAATTTTTATTGCAAATATGTTACAATTGCTCAATTGCAGTAATATCGTAGTATAAGAAAGAGGAACAACCATGTCCGGGATATCAAAAATTGTAGACGAACGCATAGAAAAATTGCGCAAGGAAAAAATCGAGCTGGATGCGTTGCGGGAGAATCTGGCCCAGCGGGAATTGCAAATTGCCCAGCGTGAGGCCGCGGTGGTGGACATGCCCGCGCCGGCGGTATTCGTGCCGCCCCACGTCCCCCGCGCCGACGCTGACGATTCCCCCAAGCGCAAGCGCGGCCGCCCCCGCAAGGGCGAAAGCCCCAACGCCCACCCGGAAGGCAGTGACATATGGCGAAAGGCCCAGTCCGACATGGCGCGCCTCCGCGCCGCCCAGTTCGCCGACCTTGCGGCCATCGAGGAGCAGAAACTGCGCTTGCTGGACGAAATGTTCGCGGAGCGGACGGAATTTTTGGATTCTTTAGCCAAGCTGAAATTGCAGAAGATGACCGAGCTGGAAGCCTATATGGAGAAGTACCGGGAGGACTGCATCGCCAACATCCACGCCGACATAGAGCGGCAACGGGCCTTTGGCCGGAGGCGGGTGGAGCCCCCGCCCGTTGAAATGGAAACGGATGCGGAGCCCGCCCAGGCATTCGTCCCGCCCCGCCCCGTTATGCCCATGCCCTTTGTGCCGGCCCAGGACGAAACCCTGCCGCCCTTGCCCAAACCGGAGTTTCCCAAGCCCGATTTCCCGCAAAGTGCCGACCATTTGCCTGTTTTGTCCGCCCCCCTCCTCTCCCCGGGGGAAACCACCACCAAAATCGCCCCGGAGATTGCCCCGGAGGATGTATACCAGCTTCCGCCCTCGGGGATGATGCAACTCCCCATCGCCAGCGACGCCCCCCGCCGGAGCCGGGGCCGCCCATCGAAAGCAAAGCCCATAGATAATTAAAAATGAGAACCGTGGAAATACTGGGCGTCCCCTTCGCGGCGTTGGCCTTTGACGAGGCCCTTGCCTTGCTGGAATCCTATCTAAGCGGGACGCGCAACCATATCGTTGTCACCCCCAACCCCGAGGGGGTAATGCTGGCCCGGCGTGACCCGGCCTTCGCGGGGGCTGTGGCCCAGGCGGATTTGCGGCTGGCGGACGGTACGGGCATTGTGCTGGCGGCGCGGTATAAAGGCACCCCCTTGCCCCAGCGGGTGCGGGGGGTGGATATTACCTTCGCGTTGCTCCGGCGGCTGTCCGCGAAGGGCGGGAGCGTCTATTTCCTGGGTGCGGCACCCGGCGTGGCCGGGAAGGCCAAGGCCCGGGTGGAGGAACAATTTCCCGGCGTGCGCGTGGTGGGTACCCAGCATGGGTATTTTCCCCCGGAGGAGGAGGACGCCATCCTTGCCGACATCCGCGGGAAAAGGCCCGACCTCTTGCTGGTATGTACCGGGATGCCCCGGGCGGAAATCTGGGCGACCCGGCACCGGGACCTCCCCGCGAGGGTTACGTTGTGCGCGGGCGGCACTTTGGATATTTTGGGCGGCAACATAAGGCTCGCCCCCGCCTTCTGGCGAAGAATCGGGCTGGAATGGCTGTACCGCCTCTTGACCCAGCCCAGCCGCGCCCGGCGTATGCTGGATATCCCCCGCTTTATATGGGCGGTTATGCAAGGGAAGTGAAGCCGTGAGCCCTGCCCCATCCCCCAAGACGCGCATACGGGACTATTTTTTTATCATCGCCGGGGTGTATTTGATGGCCTTCGCCATCGTATCCTTTTGGCAACCCCATTATTTGGTGACGGGGGGCGTTTCGGGCCTTGCCATTATCGTTGAGGACTACACCACGCGCATGGGCTTCACCGTGCCCCTGTGGGCCACCAACATCGTTTTGAACATCCCCCTCTTCCTCCTGGGCTTCAAGACCATGGGGAAATCCTTTTTTGTCCGCTCTCTTTTTGGCACGGTGCTGTTTTCCGTGGCTATGCACAACATGGCTTTTTTGCCCCCTGTGCCCAGCGATATTTTGCTGGGCTCTTTATTTGGCGGGGTGATTTGCGGCATCGGGGTGGCCCTCATTATCCGGGGTATGGCCAGTACCGGCGGCTCGGTGCTACTGGCCTCCATTTTGCACAACAAGCTCCTGCGGCATATTTCCACGGGGAAAATCCTTTTCGCCTGTGATTTTGCCGTGGTGCTGGTGGGTATGGTTGCCTTCGGGCCGGAGCGCGCCATGTACGCCGCCATCGCCATCTTCGTATGTACCAAGGTGGCCGACGCCGTGCTGGAGGGCTTTTCCTTCGCCAAGGCGGCCTATATCATTTCCAATGAGTCGGAGGCCATCGCCAACGCCGTAATGAAGGAAGTCAACCGCGGCGTGACCGAACTGACCGCCCGGGGCATGTATACCAAGGAAAAACGCGGGATGCTCATGTGCGTGGTTTCGGGGCGGGAGCTGGTGCGACTCAAGCAGGTGGTGTATGGCGTGGATAAAAACGCCTTTATCATCGTGGCCGAGGTGCGGGAGGTGCTGGGGGAGGGGTTCACGGCCCACTCCATGTAGCTCCGCTCTATCCACGGGGTGGTGGGTTCGGGGGCGATGGCCGGAACGCTTGCTGGCAAAAATTCGGCATTCGTCGGCACCCGTGCGGGAAGTGCGGCCCCTTGTTTCCCTCCGGGAACCAAGCAGCCTTACTAACCCGCCCGCCCGCCGCCGAATACCGAATTTTTGAGGCCGCGCTTATCCGGCCATCACCCCCGAACCCACCACCCCTGGTGCGAGGCGGAATAGAAAAAACAAATTTGTTTTACACCTGACTGCGGGTTCGTAGGTGAGTGAGGAGGAAGGATATGGAGCACATTACATTTGGCAAGACGGGACTGCGCGTGGGGCGTACGGGGTTTGGGTGTATCCCCATTCAGCGGATTTCCTATGAGGAGAGCACGGCTTTGTTGCGGCGCGCCCATGAATACGGGGTGACGGTCTTTGATACGGCCAATGGGTATACCACCAGCGAGGAGCGGATTGGGATTGCCTTTAAGGGTATGCGTGAGCAGGTGGTGCTGTGTACGAAATCCGGCGCGAAGACGCCGGGGGATTTGATGACCCACCTGGATAATAGCTTGAAAATGATGGGCACGGACTATGTGGATGTGTTTCAGTTTCATAATCCGGGGAGCGTTCCCGCGCCGGGGAGTGCCGACGGGCTCTATGACGCTGTGCTCGCGGCCCGGGCCCAGGGCAAGGTGCGCCACATCGGGATTTCGGCCCATAAGCGGGAGGTAGCCGAGGAAGCGGTGAAGTCGGGGCATTTTGCCGTGTTGCAATTTCCCTTTTCCTATCTGTCCACACAGGAGGAGATGGCCCTGGCGAATTTGTGCCGGGCCCACGATGTGGGGATTTTGGGCATGAAGGCATTGTGCGGCGGGATTTTGACCAACGCCAAGGCCGCCTTCGCCTTCTTGCGCCAGTATGAGAATATCGTGCCCATTTGGGGGATGCAGGAGATGGCCCAGCTGGAGGAAATTGTGGGGTATGAAAAAAATCCGCCCCCCTTGGATGGCGCGTTGCGGGCCGTTATCGACGCGGACCGGAAGGAGCTGGCGGGGCAGTTTTGCCGCGCTTGCGGATATTGCTTGCCCTGCCCGGCGGAGATTCCCATTCCCATGGCGGCGCGGATGTCCTTTTTGCTGGGGCGGATGCGCCGGGACGTATTGCAGGGCGAAATGTGGCAGGGTAATATGAGAAAGATAGACCACTGCACGGACTGCGGGCATTGCAAGGCACATTGCCCCTACACGCTGGACGTGCCCACACTGTTAAAGCGTCAGCAGGAAGCATATTTTAAACAATTATAGGAGGTTTCCATGAGCAATTTGTACAATGAGATTTCCACGGCTTTGCAAAGAGGCAAGCAAAACGACGTGAAGGAGCTTGTGACCCGGGCCATCGAGGAAAAATTGCCCGTCACGGAAATTCTGGACCAGGGGTTGCTGGCCGGGATGGACATTATCTCGGAGCAGTTTAAGAACAACGAGGTGTATGTCCCCGAGGTGCTGGTGGCGGCCCGGGCCATGAACGCCGGCGCGGCTTTGCTAAAGCCCCTGCTGGAGGAAGCGGGCGCGGTGTCCCACGGGCGGGTGCTTATCGGCACGGTGAAGGGCGATTTGCACGACATCGGCAAGAATTTAGTGCGGCTGATGCTGGAAGGCAAGGGGCTGGAGGTAGTTGACCTGGGGGTGGATGTTTCCGCGGAGCAATTCCTGGCCGCCCACCGGGAGCAAAAGGCCGACGCCATCGCCCTATCCGCGTTGCTCACCACCACCATGCAGGAGATGAAGGGCATCATCGACACCTTCAAGGAGGCGGGTCTGCGGGAGGAAGTGATTTTCCTGGTGGGGGGTGCGCCCATTTCCGAGTCCTTCAAGGATACCATCGGTGCGGACATCTATACCCCCGACGCCGCCAGCGCGGCCCAGGCTTGCAAGGCGGCCATACTTGCGAAGAAAGGGTAGCTGACTGAGCACGAATTTGTCTGTATAACAAGATAGGAGGAACCCCCATGAAGTACACCTTCCCCAACGGGATGTACAGCGACGTGCGGATAGAGCATGTGTTCTCTACCGCCATTAACTACACCCTGCGTGAGATGCAGGAGTGTAAGGAGAAGAAGTATTCGGCGGCCTTTATCCGGGTATATGACGGCAAGATGTGGTACTACGCCAGCACGTCGGATTTGGCGGGCATACAGGGAGAGCTGGACGCCCTTGCCAAGCTGGCCACCCCCAACCCCGACATCGCCCAGACCGCCATTTACAAGAACCACGCCGCCCATGTGGATACGGTGATGGCCTTTGTGGGGCGGGAGGCGTCTGGCGTGCCTTTGGCGGACAAAATTGCCCTGATGCAAAAGGCCATGCCCCTCATCGAGGCCAATCCCTATGTCAAGCTGTGGCGGCTGGGCTACGAGGATAATTATACGGTGAAGGAATTTTATAACTCGAAGGGGAGCGCGCTGTGCTTTGACTATCAAGTCTGCGGCTTCCGCGCCGGGTTCACCATGATGGAGGGGGAGCGCAAGATGGACGAGAGCTTCTCCCGGGCCCGGGTCACGTTCCCGGACGTATGCGGCTATGAGCCGGAGCTGGCGGATTTGCTGGCGGAATCCCAGGAGGTTTTGCTCCATAGCGTGCCCGTGGAGCCGGGCAAGTATTCCGTCATTTTCGCGCCCTTTGTCACGGGGGTGTTCGTCCACGAATGCTTCGGGCACAAGAGCGAATCCGACTTCATGATTGGCGACGAGGCCACCCGCAAGGAATGGACAATCGGCAAAAAAGTCGCCGGCGACGACCTTTCCATTATCGAAACGGGGAACATCCTGGGCAATGGCTACACCCCCTACGACGACGAGGGCAACAAGGCCACCTTCACGCACCTGATTAAAGACGGGGTGCTGGCCGGCCGTTTGCACAACGCCGCCAGTGCCGCCGATTTGCACGAAGGGGTGACGGGGAACGGCCGTGCCATGTCCTTTGAGTACGAGCCCATCGTCCGCATGACCACATCCTACATCGACAAGGGCGATAAAACCTACGACCAACTCATTGCCGAAACGCAAAATGGCATTTTGCTCAAGACCCTGGCCCACGGCTCCGGCATGTCCACCTTTACCATCGCGCCCCGCACCGCCTACTATGTGAAGGACGGTAAAATTACCACCCCCGTCCGGGTATCCGTGGTGACGGGCAATGTATTCGAGGCCCTGGGCGATATCGACGGCATCACCGACCGGGTGGAGATGTGGTCCTTCGTGGGGGGCGGCTGTGGCAAGATGGAGCAGTACCCCTTGCCGGTGGGCTTCGGTGGCCCCTATATCCGCGTGAAAAATATGACTGTCCAATAAGGAGGCATACCCGTGATAAAAGAAACCCTGTGTATGAAAGAGAAGAAAGTGGGCCTGACCGTCACGTCGGGCGAAATCAGCGCGGTATTGCGCTCCAATACGCAAAAGACAGGCATCCGCATCTATGACAACCAATGCCTGGGCATCGCCGGGGCCATCGGTGCCTACGATGACAACGCCCTCACCCAAAGGGCCCGGGACATGCTGGCCTTCAAGGTGCCCTACGAGGCCACCCCCACGGAAAATATTAAACGCGAAGTGGATTTGTCAACTACCCTCGCCATTACCGACGAGGAATTTGTGGACACCTCCCGCAAGCTGCTGTCCGCGCTGGGGCAGCAGTACCCCCAGTTCATTTTCTCCAATAAAATGTACCTGACGGAAACGGAGGACTCCTTGGTCAACGAAGGGGGGACCGCCTTGGTGCAGAAGGACCGGACCGTGGAAATCGGCCTATTGCTCAAGCACCGGGACTCGAAGAACCTGATGGACGGCGTTGGTATGTATGGCGGGCGCGGTATGGATTTCGATACCGTGCTCAACGTCCTCTCCCGGGAATGCGAAGCCTACGAGCAAAAAGCCGACTTCAGCGAGGCGGGGGAGAAAATCCCCGTGGTGTTCCTGGGGCAGATGTTCCCGGTGATGATGAAATTCTACATGGATTTGAACGGCGACGCCTTCGCCAACGGCGCGTCCCTTTTCTCGGGGAAGGCCGGGGAGAAGCTCTTCAGCGACGGCTTCACCCTGTCGGTGAACCGGGACGCGGAAAATACCTTCGCCCGCTTCTTCGACGGCGAGGGCGTGGTACTACCCGGGGACCGCTTCCCCCTCATCGAAAACGGCGTCATCCGCGCCCCCTACACTTCCAAGCGCACGGCCAAGCGGTATAATCTGCCCGTCAGCGGCTCCGCGTCCATGGAATACGACTCCGCCCCCGCCGCCACCCCCTACAATATGGCCATCGCCGAAAGCGGCAAGACCCTGAAGGAGCTGTTGGGCGGCAGAAAGGCCATCTACATCGCCTCCGCTTCCGGCGGCGACTTCACCCCCCAGGGCGAATACGCCAGCCCCATCCAAATCGCCTACTTCTTCGACGGGGAAAACCTGCTGGGCCGCTTGCCCCAGCTCTCCATGTCCTCCCACGTAAACGATATGTATGGCAAGGATTTCATCGGCCTGTCCACAGACGGGAATTTTCCCGGCTCACCGGCGCGCTACCTCGTTATGGATATGCTGGTGAAGAAAATCGACGGCTGGATGTAGGGCTGTATACGAAACCTCCGCCAGCACCAACCCTTCCGGGGGCAAAGTCTTGCCCGCGTGGCTTCGGTTTTTGGCGGCGAGGATGTGGGGGATGGAATCCGGGGAGATTTTCCCCAGACCCGCGTACACCAGCGTCCCGGCGATGATGCGCACCATATTGTACAGGAAGCCGTTGCCGGTGACGGTAAGGGCGAGGGAATCGGCATCCGCGCTTACCGCACAGGCATATATTTCGCGCACGGTGGTTTTGGCTGAGCCCCCCGCCGCGCAAAAGGACGTAAAATCATGCCGCCCGATGAAATATGGGGCGGCTTTTTCCATGGCGGGGCGGTTCAAGGGATGGGGGATGAACGCGTTGTAGCGGCGCAGCAGGGGATTGGGCACCGGGGCATTGTGAATGTGATAGATATAGGTTTTATACTTGGCGGCAAAGCGGGGGGAGAAGCCGTCGGGAACGGTTTCGGCGTGGCTGACGGAAATATCTGTGGGGAGCAGGGCGTTGAGCACCCGGGGGAGCTTGGCCAAGGGGATTCGCATATCCTGTGTGTGAAAGGCCGCCCGTTGCCCCAGGGCGTGGACGCCGGCGTCGGTGCGGCTGGAGGCGGTGGTTTTCACGGCATGTCCAAGCAAGGCGGCCAAGGCTTCCTCCAGTCGCTGTTGCACAGAGATGCCATTGATTTGCCGTTGCCAGCCCACGTACCGGGTGCCGTCATAGGCCAGCGTCAGGAGGATGTGCATGACGCACCCCCGATTTCTTCATATACCCGGCAGGTGGCGTCCAGGGTATTTTCGATGGTGAACAGGGTTTTTACCGCGTGGCGGGCGTTGTGGGCCATGGGGGCGGCCTGGTCGGGATTGTCCCGTATATAAGCCATGGCGCGGGCCATGGCTTCGTGGTTGCCATAGGGAACCAGGAGCCCACAGCCGGTTTGGGCGTTGACGATATCCGGGTTGCCGCCGATATCCGTGGCGATTATGGGCAATCCCGCCTCCATGGCCTCCAGCACCGCGAAGCTGTGCGCCTCGCCGGATTGGGCGGAGTTGATATAGCAGTCCCCATCGCGCAACAAAGCGGCGGCATCCTGGCAAAAGCCGGGCAGTGCGATGGCATGGGATAGGCCGTTGGCCTGTATAAAGGCCCGTGCCTCCTCCAGCAAAGGCCCGTCACCGGCGATGGTCAGGCGGAAGCCGCCCCCCGCTTCGGCGTCGTTTTCCATCAGCCGCTTTGCCGATTCCAGCAAAAAAAGTATCCCCTTATCCTGGGAAAACCGCGCAAGGCTCACGAAATGGAAGGCCCCTTCGGCGCGCTCGGGCTTGTCCAGCCGGGGGCGATACGCCACGCCGTTGTTTATCACCTGGATTTTCCCCGCCGGATACCCGTTGGCGATTAGCAAATTTCTTACTACATTGCATACCGCAATTACCCGCCCATTGCCGCCGGAAAGCAACCGGTGCAAGCACCGCCACGCAAAGCCATTCACCGCGCTGATATGGCAGGTATGCACAATCCGCACCCGAGCGCGAAAGAGGGCCTTCGCCAGAACGGCAATATAATTCTCCCGGGCGAACTGGGTATGGATGATGTCTATTCCGTGGGCCTTGCAATAGCGGGCCAGCCTGCGGGCGGCAATAATATCCAAGGGGGATTTCATGTCCAGCCGCGCCACATCCCTACTGATGGCCGCCATACGCGCCACCAAGGGCCCCCCCGCGTTGTACATAAAATATACCCCATGCCCCAAAGCGTGGGCATGAGAAGCAACAATATCCACATATTTTTCCGTGCCGCTTTTCCCGGCAAAATTGATGAGATACAAAATATTCATACCGCGCCCACCCATCGTCCCATTGAATAGCCATGTTGCATTTTAACCCACATAGATTATACTTGATTTGCACAAATTTTCCATAAATTTACCGGGAGTGGGCGACTCGGGCGGATGCGGTGGGCATGGGGGGTGGGGCGCGGGGTGAATGGGTAAGCGCGTCTCGCTCAATCGCGCAGATTAGTGGCGTGGGGCGGGGTTATGTGGTTGGCGTTAGGTTCGCGGAGCGAAACGAACGCAACCACTTCCCCGGCCAAGCCAATCATCCAGCGATG